>NCET01000084.1 GCA_002280815.1 Flavobacteriales bacterium 32-34-25
TACCAACAAAACTAACCATTAGAGAATCATTATAAATTATGTATTATATAGGATATGACATAGGAAGTTCCTCTGTAAAAGTAGCCATAGTAGAAGCTGCAACTGGAAAAAAAATCATCACGCTGCATGAACCCGCAGATGAAATGGCAATTACAGCCTACCATAAAGACTGGGCCGAGCAAGATCCGGAAATGTGGTGGGAATACTGCTGTGTGGCGAGCAAGAGAGCCATCAAAGAAGCCAATATTGATGCTTCAAAAATAACTGGCGTTGGTATTTCTTACCAAATGCACGGATTAGTCGTAGTTGACAAAGAAGGGAAATCATTGCGAAATTCTATTATTTGGTGCGATAGCCGGGCAGTGGAAATTGGAGATAAAGCTTTCGAAGATTTAGGCGAAGACCAATGCGCTACTCACCTATTAAATTCACCAGGGAATTTTACCGCATCCAAATTGACTTGGGTAAAAGAAAATGAACCTGAAATTTACAGCAAAATTAACAAATACATGTTACCTGGCGACTTTATTGCTTACAAATTGACAGGCGAGATCAACACTACCAAAAACGGTTTATCTGAAGGAATGCTTTGGGATTACAAAGAAAATGAAGTTGCCGAATGGTTGTTGAAATACTACGGAATTGATCCTTCATTGACTCCAACAATTGTAGATAATTTTACAAATCAAAGTTTCCTGAATGAAAAAGGCGCTAAGGAATCAGGACTTCCTGTTGGCATTCCAGTTGCATATAGAGCTGGCGACCAACCGAATAATGCTTTATCATTAAACATTTTAAAACCTGGCGAAGTTGCTGCAACAGGCGGAACATCAGGAGTAATTTACGCTGTAACTGACCAGTTAAAATCGAAAGAAACATCTCGAATCAACAGTTTTGTTCATGTTAATTATACCAATGAAAAACCTACAGTAGGTAAATTATTGTGTATTAATGGCGCTGGAATTCAGTACCGATGGTTACGCAATCATTGCGGAATGGATTCTTACGAAAACATGAATGTAAAGGCCGAAGAAGTTTCGGTAGGTTCTGACGGTGTGGTTGTGATTCCTTTTGGAAACGGAGCAGAAAGAATGTTTAACAATAAAAACATTGGCAGTCATTTCTTAAATCTAAACCTCAACAAACACGGCCACGGGCATTTGTACCGCGCCACTCTGGAAGGAATTGCCTTTGCTTTTGTGTATGGAATGGAAATCATGAAAGCTGATAATGCTCAAATAAATGTCATTCGAGCTGGAAATGACAATTTATTTCGCTCCGAAATTTTTTCGAATACCGTAGCCACATTAATTGGTCACGAAATAGAAATTTACAACACTACTGGAGCTGTTGGAGCTGCAAGAGCAGTCGGCTTAATTGATGGAGATTATGAGACTTTTGGTGATAATATTATCAAAAACGACCACGTAATGACTTTTATGCCTTTACAAAATAGCACACCCTATTTAATCGCATATCAAAATTGGAAAAAAGAACTAGAACTTATTATAAACAAATAAACTAAAAACAAAAAAAATGGCAATAATTGGAAGTAAAGAATACTTTAAGGGTATTGGCGAAATCAAATTTGAAGGAAAAGAATCTGACAATCCGTTAGCATTCAAATATTACAATCCAGACCAAATTGTAGCTGGAAAAACAATGCGTGAGCATTTTAAATTTTCAATTGCTTACTGGCACACCTTCTGTGGTCAAGGTTCTGATCCATTTGGACCTGGAACTCAAAACTTTGCCTGGGATCAATCTAACGACCCAATCCAGGCAGCTAAAGACAAAGCCGATGCAGCTTTTGAATTTATCAGCAAAATGGGATTTGATTATTTCTGTTTCCATGATTATGATTTAGTTCAGGAAGGAGCAACATTTGCAGAATCAGAAAGCAGATTAGCAGCTATTACTGAGTATTTAAAACAAAAGAAAGCAGAATCTGGAATTAAATTGCTTTGGGGAACAGCAAACTGTTTTTCAAATCCAAGATACATGAACGGAGCTTCTACAAATCCTGATTTTAATGTGTTAGCCAGAGCTGGTGGACAAGTAAAATTAGCTTTAGACGCAACAATCGCTTTAGATGGTGAAAATTATGTTTTCTGGGGTGGTCGTGAAGGATACATGTCATTATTGAATACTGACATGGGACGTGAATTAGACCACATGGGACAATTCCTTATCAAAGCTAGAGATTATGCACGTGCTCAGGGATTCAAAGGAAACTTTTTTATTGAGCCAAAGCCAATGGAACCAATGAAACATCAATATGATTTTGATTCGGCTACAGCAATTGGATTTTTAAATAAATATGGTTTACAAGATGATTTCAAAATCAATATCGAAGTAAATCACGCCACTTTAGCACAACATACTTTCCAACACGAAATTGAAGTAGCTGCTAACGCTGGAATGCTTGGAAGCTTAGATGCTAACCGTGGGGATTACCAAAACGGATGGGATACAGATCAATTCCCTAACAACATTCAGGAAACTACCGAAGCAATGCTTGTTTTCTTAAAAGCGGGTGGATTACAAGGTGGAGGAGTTAATTTTGATGCAAAAATCAGAAGAAATTCAACCGATATGGAAGATGTATTTTTAGCTCACATTGGTGGTGCAGATACTTTTGCAAGAGCATTACTAACTGCTGATAAAATCATCACTTCTTCTCCTTATGACAAATTGAGAACAGAAAGATACAGCTCTTTCGATTCCGGAAAAGGTAAAGATTTTGAAAACGGGAAATTAGGTTTAAACGATTTATACAAAATTGCCTTAGAAAACGGAGAATTGGATTTAAAAAGCGGAAAACAAGAGCTTTTCGAAAATATAATCAACCAATACATCTAAAAAAACGCATTTAAAATTATATGACTATCCGTTTCTTATACCAATCATTGAAAATGGCACACAGATGATACTGATCCTAACGGATTATCGCAGATTGTGATTTACAAAGAGCTATAAAAATCCGTTTTTATCTGTTCAATCAGTGTCATCTGTGGCCTATTATTTAGTCCGCTTAGCGGACAGTCATTTAAAATTAAATAAGTTTCAATTTCAAAAGACCCAACAGCATAAAATACCTTGCTGTTGGGTCTTTTTTTTACAACCTATTTTTTTATTCCTAGAAAGCAGGATAGTACAGGATTCTAATATCAAATTAAAATTTTAATATTGATGTATTAATAATAACAAAATTATTTTTGTTTAATTTATCGAATAGTATAAAAAAGCAAAACATAATTTTGACACAGGAAAAAGAAATTTAATCCATTAAAGGACAATAATAATTTAGTTTTTAGTTTAGTTTTAGAGTGAGTTTTTAGTTTTAAGCCCTAACTTTTGTTGGGGCTTTTTTAACTTAGCACATTCAGAGCCAAAAACCTTAAATAAATATCCAATGCTTTTTAGAATCAAATCCTTTTTCAATCTTAAATTATCTATAGCATTACTGCTATTCATTGGTATCCAAACTAATGCACAAGACAATAGAAGTTTTCAGGTTTTTCAATTTCCTGCCAATAAAATCCCAACCATTGACGGAAATAGCGAAGATTGGAAAATAGTTCCTAAAAATTATGTTGTAGGAATGGATCAATTATGGGACGACAGTGGAAAACAACCGAAAGTCGACCCAAAAAATCTTGATATTAGCGTAAAAGTGGGTTGGGTAAAAGGACTCAATCGCCTGTATTTTCTTTATGAAGCCTATGATGATTATTGGGATTTCTCGCTTCCAGGATTACACAATGATACTTTCGAATTAATAGTCGATGCTGACCAATCTGGCGGACCGTTTATTGATCGTTTTCATCCAAATCCAAATCTAACCAATACAATGGACGCCTATTTTTCCTATCACGGAGTTCACGCGCAAAACTATCACATTTTTACTCCTGCCGTAGAAAAAGACTGGACTATGGTTTGGGGAAGTCAGCCTTGGATTAAAAATTTACCTTACGCCAATGCTTCTTATCATTATGATTTTAAACCGGGACAAGGCGGAAAACTAACATTAGAATTCTGGATTACTCCTTTTGATTATGCAGGAAATGATCCTTCCAGAGCAATACATCGGTCTTTGCTGGGCAATAATCGATTATGATAACGTCAATAAAACGGAAAATAACGGTTTTTGGAATCTTTCAAAAGAACATAAGATGTATGGAAATGCTTCTTACAGTCTTCCTTTTAAACTCATGCCATTGGAAAACCAATTCAAAAAAGACATTGAAGCCAAATGGAGTTTTAAAGTGATCAATATGAATAAAAGAGAAGTGGCTTTCACTGATGAATCTGAAGGCGAAATCGACTCCTGGAATTGGGATTTTGGAGATGGCACTACCGCTACCACTCAAAATCCTATTCATCAATATAAAGAAGCCGGAAAATATGTTGTAATTTTAAAAATTAAAGGACCAAAAGGCACTTCTCAACTATCAAAAGTCTGGGATGTAGCCGTAAAATAATAGCTATTAAATCTAACTAACCACCAAAAATATAGTGCAATGAAAAGCAAACCATTCGCAACCGGAATTAAATTAGGTGTAGCAACAGCCATAATGGCAATTCCGACACTTATAAATGCCCAACAACCTGCTAATGATGTTACCACACCATTGCATCTTTTACAGCCTGATTACCCAACACCTTACGGAGCAAAATCAACACAGGAAATTAAAGCTACTATCGATAAAATATATGCTTTTTTAGAAAAAACAACTCCTGCTGGTCTAATCAATAGCAAAACAAAACAAGAAGTTACTGATTTAAAAAAACTGGACGAAAACACCATTTTTGCTCCCGGAACTTTTAGATTAACCAGTTATGAATGGGGTGTAACTTATGCAGCAATGCTTTTGGCCACAGAAGCAACCGGAGATCAAAAATATGCTGATTATACCAACAAACGATTAAAACTAATCGCCGATATTGCTCCTTATTACAAAAAACAACTGCAAAAAGACGCTAAATTCCCTTCTCCAATTCACGGATTTTTAACACCACATGCTTTGGATGATGGAGGTGCTGTTACTGCCTCGATGATTAAAGCGCAAAGAGCTGGATCAAAAACTGATTTAAGACCATTGATTGATGATTTCATGGGCTACATCAGTAATAAAGAATTTCGTCTTACCGATGGAACTTTAGCCAGAAACAGACCGCAACCTAACACTTTATGGCTGGATGATTTGTTCATGTCGGTTCCTGCTTTGGCACAAATGGGGAAACTAACAGGCGATGTGAAATATTATGACGATGCCGTGAAACAAGTAAAACAATTCTCAGACAGAATGTACAACAGCGAGAAAAACTTATACATGCACGGATGGGTACAATCAATGGAAGAGCATCCGCAGTTTCATTGGGCTCGTGCCAATGGTTGGGCAGTGATGACTTTGGTCGAATTATTAGAAGTTTTACCAAAAGGCCACCCTGGATACAATGGGGTTTTAAATCAATTAAGAGCACACATCAAAGGACTGGTTGCTTATCAGGACGGTACCGGTTTTTGGCATCAATTGATTGACCGCAATGACACTTACTTAGAAACTTCGGCAACTGCTATTTATGCTTATTCGATTACTCGCGCTATCAACAGAGGCTATATCGACAAAGCGGCTTATGCTCCGGCAGCTTTATTAGCCTGGAATGCTGTTGCCACAAAAGTAAACGACAAAGGAGAAGTAGAAGGAACTTGTGTAGGAACCGGAATGGGATTTGACCCTGCCTTTTACTACTACCGTCCAATAAATGTTTTTGCAGCTCATGGTTATGGACCTGTAATTTTAGCGGGGTCTGAAATTATTCTGATGCTTAAAAACAACGAATTCGAAATCAACGATAGTTCATTACAATTAAAACCTCATAAATAATTTTTTAAAATACAATTCATGAACAGACTCTTCATCAGCAGTATAACAACATTATTTTTATGGAGTTCAACTTTTAGTCAAGCAACTGAAAAGAAAAACGCTCCTCCTACTACACCTAATTTTGTAGTTATTGTTGCTGATGATGCAGGCTGGAATGATGTAGGCTATAATGGTTCAGAATTTCATACCCCGAATATTGATTGGCTGGCTAAAAATGGCGCGCAACTCAATCGCTTGTACGCTGCTCCTACCTGTTCTCCATCAAGAGCTAGTTTTTTTACAGGAAGACCTTCCAGCCGTATGGGAATTGTAGCACCTATAAGTGATAAAAGCAACCTAACGCTTCCTGGTGATGTTACCACTTTGCCACAAGCTTTACACCAACAAAATTACCAAACAGCTTTGTTTGGAAAATGGCATTTGGGTTTAAATCCATCCAGTGGTCCAAAAGCCTATGGATTTGATTATTCCTATGGTTTTTTGCACGGACAAATAGACCAATACAGTCATGAATATAAAAATGGAGATCCAAGTTGGCACAGAGAAGGAAAATTCATTACCGAGAAGGGACACGTAACCGACCTGATTGAAAACGAAGCGATTAACTGGCTTAAAACCAAGAGAGATCCTTCTAAAAATTTTTATATTCAGCTGAGTTATAGCGCTCCGCATTTTCCTTTGCAAGAAGAAGACAAATGGAAAAAACCCTATTTAAAAACTATAAAAAATAATTCTAGAAGAGATTATGCTGCCGCTATGTCGCATTTAGATTATAGTATTGGCCAAATATTAAAAACCCTAAAAAAACAGCATTTAGACAAGAATACCGTTATTATTTTCATGAGTGATAATGGTGCTATGGACAAATGGAATCCCGGAAATCAATATCAGGGAAGACATGCAGCCAATGATATTTTGGGTAACAATTTCCCTTTGCGAGACTGGAAAACTTCAAACTATGAAGGCGCAATACGTGTTCCCGCAATCATCTATTGGAAAAACAAAACAAATAAATCTTTAAACAACAATTACATTTCGGTAACTGATTTAATGCCTACTATTTTATCATTAGCTGGGGCCAAATCACTTCCTAAAACTATAGAAGGAAAAAACATTTGGAATTCGATAGTTTCTAATGATTCTATTCCTAATCAAGCGATTTATATCCGTGGTCATTTACAGGAAAGCATCATTGAAAAACCCTGGAAATTAATTCGTACCAGACATAAAAACAGCCCAACAGTTTTTGAACTTTTTAATATCGAAAAAGATCCAGAAGAGAAAGAAAACCTAATTCATAAACATGAAAATCTAGCTAATAAATTAAAAAATAAGCTGGAAGAACAATTCCAAAAAGATGCTAAAGAAGTAAATTCAGCTGGAGAATAAACTAAAACAGCTCTAACTTGTTCGAAAATCAAAACATAAATTATCCAAAACTATCCCGTTTTTATCAATTTATAGAATTTCAGTTTAAAATCAGGCAAGTACAGGATACTTTTTCGATATGAAATAATGATTTTCGAAGATAAAATCAATTGTAATGAAACAATACCATATCATTTTAAGCTCCTTACTCTTCTTGTTTTTTTCATGCAAAGAGACGGCTCAAGTAGCAAGTCATTCAGCAAATTTCAAACCGGATTGGATTAACAAAGTGGGCGCTAAAGAAAACAAATTCAAGTCCAAAATTTATTATGCGAACGATTTTGGAGCAATAAATGATGGCAAAACACTTTCGACTAAAAACATCCAAAAAGCCATAGACGAATTAAGTAAAAATGGTGGTGGAACACTTACTTTCAAACCTGGAAATTACTTAACAGGTTCTTTATTTATCAAAGAAGGAGTGCATTTTAACGTACCAAAAGGAGTAACTATTTTAGGTAGCGAAAATATTGCCGATTATCTCGAAATTGATACTCGTGTAGCAGGAATCGAAATGAAATGGCCAGCGGCTTTGATCAATGTTTTAGATCAAAAAAATATAACTCTGGACGGCGAAGGAACTATAGATGGTCAGGGAAAAGTGTATTGGGATTATTATTGGAATTTACGAAAGGAATACGAAGCCAAAGATTTACGCTGGATTGTAGATTATGATGCCAAACGTCCCAGAACCATCTTAATTACGAATTCTAAAAATGTATTTCTTAAAGATTTAAACATTCAAAGAGCGGGATTTTGGACCGTTCAGGTTTTGTATTCTGAATACATTACCGTTGATGGTATCAAAATAAGAAACAACATTGGTGGACACGGACCAAGTACTGATGGAATAGATATTGATTCTTCAAAATGGATATTAGTTCAAAACTGTGATATTGATTGCAATGATGATAATTTTTGTCTAAAAGCAGGACGTGACTGGGACGGATTAAGAGTCAATCGCCCAACTGAATATGTGGTGGTTCGTGATTGTATTGCCCGCCAAGGTGCAGGTTTATTCACTTTAGGCAGCGAAACTTCAGGAAGTATTCGTCATGTCTATGTTTCCAACATTCAAGGATACGGTACTAAAAACGGATTAAATATAAAATCAGCTACTAACCGAGGCGGAACGGTAGAAGATATTTATATGGAAAATATAAAAATGGAAAGTGTGGGTACTTTTATCACTATTTCGATGAATTGGAATCCGGCCTACAGCTATTCCAAACTTCCTGCTGGTTATACCGAAGAAACTTTACCTCCACACTGGAAAAAAATGCTGACAAAGGTTGAACCAGAGTCTAAAGGAATACCTAGTTTTAGAAACATTCATTTGAAAAACATCGATATCAAAGGGGCTAAAAAAGCCATTTCGGTTGCAGGATTAAAAGAATCCATTGTCGAAAACATAACACTTAAAGATGTGCATATTACAGCCGAAACTGCTGGAAACATTGCCTATAGCAACAATTGGATTTTAGACAATGTAACTATAAATGCTTTAGACCATTCGACCCTTAAAATTGAAAATTCAAAAAATGTAGATTTTTCAAAATCTGCAAATAAATAAAAATAAAGCCACAAATTCACTAATTAAAAAAACAAACTTTTCTGGGCAGAATTCACAAGGTAGTTGAAAAGCAAAGTACAAATTTCACACGTTTACACACACCAAAAATCTGTGAAATCTGCGGCAAAAAAAGCAAATCGAAGTAGCACTTCGGAAATTAATTCGTGAATTCGTGGCGAAAAAAACATTCTATAATGAAATTTAAAATTTCCATTTCCCTTATCTGCTTGTCTTTTGCTGTGCCAAATCTAATGGCGCAAAGTCAAAATTTATGGCATGGAGAAAGCCGAAAAATCCATTATGCTCCCGAAGGCAAAAGTTTTGTTTTAAAAAACGGTACTAGAAAATTTAACCGTGCTTTATATGGTAACAATACTGCTTTTAGAGTCGAAGCAGGCGATTTACCTGAATTTGCTACTTACATGCCAGGAATGGGTGGGAATTTGAAACTAGGAATTATCAACGGTAAAAACAGCAAATGGATTACCGAAGCCGATAAAATAAACACTAAATATACTCCCGGAATTGTAGAATATGAGATAAACGATGCTTTACTTGGTAAATCTTCATTGAAGGTTCAAGTTGTAGCTTTGGCAGACAGCGATGGTTTTATCTTAAAAGTTATTGGCAATAATATCCCTGAAAATATTTCGTTGGTTTGGGCTTATGGTGGAGCCAGCGGAAAAAAATTCTCCAGAAACGGAGACATTGGTGGTGACCCTGAATCGGTGTTTTACTTGCATCCGGAATATTGTATCAACAATAAATACTTAATTAATAAAAACAGTTTTACGCTTTCCTATGGTTCTGAAAGCAGTAAAAAAGTAACCGAAAACACGCAAATAATGAATGCTGTTTTCCCGGATTCGAAAACGCATTTGTCCTGCGCTAATTTCTTAAAAACACCTTTAGAAAATTACAATTCTAAAGTAGATTCAGCTCCAATGATTATTGGACAATTGAATCAATTTTCGAAAGAAGGAAACTATTGGTTGTTTGAAAACACACCTAAAATTGACAATACAAGTCAGAAAGCAATAGCTAAAAAATTCAAAAAAGCCCTTGCTCAAAGTGAAATTTTGGCAAACCGAATTAAAGTGAACACTCCTGACCCTTACATCAATACTTTGGGCGGAGCATTAGCCATGGCTGCCGATGCTATTTGGGAAAACCCGGCTTATTTACACGGAGCAATTGCATGGCGTATGCACTTAAATGCCTGGCGTGGTGCTTATGTTGCTGATCCCTTAGGTTGGCACGACAGAGCAAAAACCCATTTCGAAAGCTATGGAAAATCGCAAGTTACTGAACCTGAAACTGGTCCAGTTGTTCCTGATACTACCAGAAATTATGCCCGTCAATTAGAAAAAATGGGCACTTCCATGTTTAGTAGTGGTTACATTAGTCGCAATCCAAACCGAAATGATGTAGCGCATCATTATGATATGAATTTGGTTTTTATTGATCAATTAATGCGCCATTTTAAATGGACGGGAGATGTTGACTTTCTGAAAAAAATGTGGCCTGTTATCAAAAGGCATCTGGCTTGGGAAAAAAGAAATTATGATGTAGATGGCAATGGATTGTATGATGCCTATGCAGCGATCTGGGCGAGTGACGGATTGGGCTACAGTGGTGGTGGCGTAACCTACACTTCAGCATATAATTATTATGCGAATAAAATGGCTGCCGAATTAGCTCCAATTGTAGGTGAAGATGGCTCTTCTTATGCCAAAGAAGCTGCGCACATTCATCAGGCCATTCAGCAAAAATTATGGAAAAACAACAAAGGTATTTTTGCCGAATACAAAGATCTTTTAGGAAACCAACTGACGCATGATACACCCGGAATATGGACGGTTTACCATGCTTTAGACAGTGAAATAGCCAATCCTTTTCAGGCGTATCAGGCGTTACGATTTGTTGATACCGAAATTCCTCATATTCCCGTTGCTGCCGAAGGTTTGGATAAAGACAATTTGGAATTAATTTCCACCACAAACTGGCAACCCTACACCTGGTCTGTCAATAATGTGGCTCTTGCCGAGATTTTGCACACGGCATTGGCATATTGGCAAGGCGGACAATCAGAAAAAGCATACCAACTTTGGGAAAGTGGTTTAATCGAAAGCATGTATCTGGGAGCATCTCCTGGTGGATTTGAACAACTACTTTTTCAGGATGCAATTCGTGGCGAATTGTATCGCGATTTTGCTGATCCAGTTGGAATGGCAGGACGTACTTTAGTAGAAGGACTTTTCGGAATTTTACCTGATGCGCTTAAAAACACTTTAACAATTCAGCCAGGATTACCAAAATCCTGGGATCATGCTTCGCTTGAAATTCCTGATATAGCCTTTGCTTTCGAAAGAAAAAACAATACTGACGTTTACCAAATTACACCTCATTTTTCGACAAAAATGAACTTAAAATTAATAGTCAATGCTACTCATTCAACCATTAGCAAAGTGATTGTTAATGGAAAAGAAGTGCCATGGAAAATGATGGATGGAACTGTTGGAAGCCCAAAAATAAGTATCGAAAGTCCGTATGCTGATGCCTACAAAATTGAGATTGTCTGGAGTAACGAAACCTTAGAGCAACTGCCTTCAATTTCGTCCATTTGCGAAGGCAAAAACATTCGTATTGCAACAAAAAGCGCTACTATTTTAGAAATAAAAGATACTCAAAACGCAGTAAAAAATGCGGTTATTAATACTAATGCAATCAATGCGGTAGCGAATACTATTGGTAACAAATCATTTTTTGTCAAATTGAAACAAAAAGAGATGATTTGGTGGCAAGCCATTGATATCAATATCAAATCTAATCTTGAAGTTATTTCGGATACGATAAAAGGAGAAAATGCGGTAATAATCCTCAAAAACAATACTGAAAAAGCGTTAAATGGATTTCTTATTTCGAATCAAAAAACGAATAAAACGAAATTTAGTTTACAAGCCAATTCAGAAAACAATATCGAAATTCCGTTAGACCAATTGGTTTCGGGAACGAATCAAATTGAACTAAATTTAGAAGATGGAACTACCTCAAAACTGAGTTTTACTAACTGGGATATTGCAAGTAATCCTAAAGCTAAATGGGAAACTGTAAAACTAGACGGTGTTTTTAATGATAAAATCAATCAGATTTTCGAGAACAAATACCTGAGCCCTAGAGCACAATCGCCTAGTCTTCAGATTCCAACGCAGGGAATTGGAAACTGGTGTTATCCTTTTATAAAACCTGTAATTGACGACTCCGGATTGAGAGCAAAAGCAGGAACGAATAATCAGATTATTAGTCCGCAAGGAATTCCGTTTGCTACGCCGTCAAATGCTGAGCAAAAAAATATTGCTTTTGTTTCGCAATGGGATAATTTCCCTAATTCGCTTAGTATTCCCCTTTCGGGAACGGCATCTCAGGCTTATTTGATGATGGCAGGAACAACCAATCCAATGCAAAGTCGATTTACAAATGGCGAAATTATAGTAACTTACAGCGACGGAAGCAGCGAAAAACTGGAACTAAAAAATCCTGAAAACTGGTGGGCTATCGAACAGGATTATTACACCGATGGTTATGCTTTTACCACCAATGCTCAAAAACCGCCAAGAGTGTATCTAAAAACAGGAACAATTACCAGAGATTTTAAAGATTTTAAAACGATAAAAGGATTTAGTGATTTTGGTATCGAAGGCGGTGCCGGAACAATTATTGATATACCGCTGAACAAAAATAAAAAGTTAAAAAACATAGAGATTAAAGCCATCGCCAATGAGGTTGTTATTGGTATTATGAGTTTAACATTGAATAGAGAATAAATAAAATGAATAGAAAAGAATTTTTAAGCACCACATTTCTGGCTTCTTTAGGAGTCCTGATTCCTGTACATGCTCATGATTTTTTGACTATAGATAAAGAGCCCAAACTTTCTAATTTTGAAAAAAGTTTGACTCCTGTTGGACGTGCTTTAGAATTTGAAGATTATTACGTTTGGTGCAACAGTCCTATTGAAGGATCTGATGGAAAAATTCATGTGTTTTTTTCTCGTTGGCCAAAATCCAAAGGCATGGGAGGATGGATCAGTAGTTCTGAAATTGCTCATGCTGTTGCCAATACACCCGAAATTGGGATGCAACCACATGTCACAATCCAAGTATTCATTTTGTAGATGGAAAATATGCCTTATTCTTTTTAGGAAATTCTAACGGAAAAATGAACACCAAACGCATTGGTCTGGCTACAGCCGATTCGCTTTACGGACCATGGACAAGACCAGACGAACCTTTATTATTACCCGGAAAAGAAGGAGAATGGGATGATTTATTAACTACCAATCCTTCGTTTATCAAACATCCTAATGAAGAGTATTGGTTGTATTACAAATCACTGGATACGGATGGTTATGTTCATCCAAAATTTGAAACTAAAGGAAACCGAAAATATGGTTTGGCTACAGCCAAATCTCTGGAAGGACCTTATACCAAATATGAAGGAAATCCTGTGGTTGATTTTCATACTATGGGAAACAATCAGCAATGTGAAGATGCTTATGTCTGGTTCGAAAACGGCAAATTTAAAATGCTGGCTCGGGATATGGGAGTCTTTGGCATGGACAAAGGATTGTATATGGAATCCAAAGATGGTAAACACTGGTCAGAACCCTTGATAGGTTATCAGGAACTGAGTAAGTATATCACACAAGCTCCTGCTCCAAAACATTTAAACCGATACGGCAGAGTCGAAAGACCACAACTCTTATTTCAAAAAGGGAAAGCCACCTATCTTTTCACTGCGTCACAAGGCGGAAAATATGAAACCGCTTCCGCTTTTATTTTTAAAATCAATCAAAAATTATAATATATGAAAAAAGTATTCATCGCACTCTCTTTGTGTTTGTTACTAACCACAGCAAAAGCACAGGATAAAATTGACCGAAAAGCATTAGTAAGCAGACATAATGTAAATATCACAAAAATTGACACTTTAAATTCGTTATCAGTTGGTAACGGAACTTTTGCGTTTACCGTTGATGCTACCGGTTTACAAACGTTCCCGGATTATTATCAGGCGGGTGTTCCGTTAGGTACGCAATCCGAATGGGGATGGGATGCTGTTCCTAATACTGAAAATTATACATTAGCAGAAACGCTAAGAGATTTCGAGCAAAACGGAAGAAAAGTTTCTTATGCTGTTCAACCCAAAACTCCGGAACGTGCAAAAGATGCGGTTGAATATTTCCGTGCCAATGCACACCGATTGCAACTGGGGAATTTAGGTTTTGAATTCTACAAAAAAGACGGAACGCTGGCAAAACCATCTGATATTAAAAACATCAAACAAGTTCTTAATGTGTGGACTGGAGAAATCGAAAGTACTTTTACTTTTGAAGGAACTCCTGTAAAAGTCTGGACAGCTTCTCATCAGGAAAAAGATGTTATTGGAGTGAAAGTTGCTTCTGATTTAATGAAAAAAGGGCAATTGAAAATCCGCCTTCGTATTCCTTTCCCAACCATGAAATGGGGAGACAATGGAAACCAATGGAAATCTGATTTCAAATATACCAGCACCCTTTCGAACAATGGAAAAAACGAAGCTGTTGTAACACACAAAATGGATTCGATTACGTATAATATTGGTTTAAAATGGAAAGGAAATGCAGCTATTGCTCAAAAAGAAGCGCATTATTATCTTTTAACTCCTGCCAAAAATAGCCAATTTGAATTCAGTTGCGAATTTGCACCAGCACACAAAGGAAAATTAAGTATTCCTGATGTTGCAGCAATACAAACAAGTAGCGTTTCAGGATGGGAAAAATTCTGGAAAAGTGGTGCCGCAGTTGATTTTTCGGCATGTACTGATGCTCGTGCGTTTGAATTAGAACGAAGAGTTATTCTTTCTCAATACTTGACTAAATTACAATGTACAGGAAACGAACCGCCACAGGAAACCGGGTTAACTTACAACAGTTGGTATGGAAAACCGCACTTAGAAATGCACTGGTGGCATGGAGTTCATTTTCCGTTATGGGGAAGAGCCGGTTTGTTAGAAAAAAGTTTGCCTTGGTATTCTAAGGTGTATGACAATGCTAAAAAAATTGCCGAAAGACAAGGTTTTGAAGGTGTAAGATGGCAAAAAATGACCGATCCTGATGGTAACGAAGCGCCGTCTTCTATTGGAGCATTGTTACTTTGGCAACAGCCACATTTTATTACTTATGCCGAATTAATGTACCGCGAATACAAAGACAAAGCTACTTTAGATTTATACAAAAAACGTGTTTTTACTACCGCTGATTTTATGGCTTCTTTTGCTTATTATGACAAAGAGAAAAAAAGATACATTCTGGGTCCTGGCGTAATTCCTGCTCAAGAACGTTTTAAAGCCGTTGAAACTTTCAACCCAACTTATGAATTGGCGTATTGGAACTGGGCTTTAAACACCGCTTTAGAATGGAAAAAACGTTTAGATGAACCAGAAGTAGCTAAATGGAAGGATGTGGTTGCTCAATTATCTAAATTGCCTGTTCAGGACAATGTGTATTTAGCTACCGAAAGTGCTACAGATTCTTATACCAATCCAGAATACAAAACCGATCATCCATCTGTTTTTGGAACCTACGGAATGTTACCAGAAACGACTTTATTGGACAAAAAAATCATGAAGAATACTTTCGATTTGATTTGGAAAACATGGTCTTGGGAAGAAACCTGGGGCTGGGATTTCCCAATGACTGCAATGACTGCCGCTCGTTTACAAATGCCAGATAAAGCGGTTGATGCCTTGTTTATGAAAGTTCAAACCAATACTTATTTGGCTAACGGACACAATTATCAAGAAGGTCGTTTACCAATTTACTTGCCAGGAAATGGAGGTTTACTTACTGCCGTAGCCATGATGTGCGCAGGTTGGGATGGTACTACCGAAAAAAATCCAGGTTTCCCTAAAGATGGTACATGGAATGTACGCTGGGAAGGTCTTGAAAAAATGTTCTAATTTAGACCAAAATAGAATTTAAATTTATTGAGTTGCCACAGCTATAAAAGGTTTACACAGATTAGTCAGTGATTATCTTTTCAGCTGTGGCAAACTTTTTTTCTAATCTCTTTAAACCTTAGTACTTATTTCAAGTCCTAACAACGGATTTACAATAAATTCCTTTTTACCACATTACAATCAACCAATTTAACCACCAAAAATGAAAAAATACCTGATAGCATTACTGGCTTTTCAGCTGTCGAGCACTTTATTATTCAGTCAAAGACAAATGGAATCGCTTGATCGCGGACTAATTGCCGTAAAAGAAAACGGCCATTTTTATGTGGGCTGGAGAGTTTTAGGCACCGATGCTGATAATTTAGCTTTTAACTTATATCGAAAAAGCGGAACAAAAGCAGCTATTCGTGTAAACGACCAACCCATTTCTGGCGCAACCAATCTAATTGATGAAAAAGCCAATCCAACTGAAGATAATACTTGGTTTATAAAAACAGTTGTAAACGGAGTAGAAAAAGAAACCAAAGGAAGTTTCAGCATTCTAGCCAATAGTCCCGATAAAAACTATTTATCTATTCCTCTAAAAGCAAAACTAGGCTATACTCCCAATGATCTTTCGACGGGAGATTTAGATGGAGACGGACGTTATGATTTAGTGGTTCACATGGCGGGTATAGGCAAAGACAATTCTTTCACTGGAATAAGTGATACACCTGTTTTTCAAGCCTACACCTTAGACGGGAAATTTTTATGGGAAATTAATTTAGGTAAAAACATTCGCGAAGGTGCCCATTATACTCAATTCATGGTTTATGATTTAGACGGAGATGGTATAGCCGAATTGGTTTGTAAAACTGCTGATGGTACGACTGATAGTGCCAATAATGTGGTAGGTGATGCAACAAAAGACTGGCGAGATTTGAATAAAAATTCACCCACTTTTGGAAAAATTTTACAAGGCCCTGAATACCTGACTGTATTTGATGGTAAAACAGGAAAAA
>NCET01000085.1 GCA_002280815.1 Flavobacteriales bacterium 32-34-25
AGCTGTAGAAACTGGTTTATTCACATCGCTGATATTATCCACATTCCCTAATCCAACCATCGTTTTAGTAATTCCTGAAACTGTACCTGTGAAAGTTGGTGAAGCCAAATTAGCTTTTAAATTCAAGGCTGTATTAGCAGCAGTTTCATTTGTGTCTACATCAGACTGAACTGCATTAATATTTGTTTGTAAAGTATCGTCAGCATTAGTACGGTTTGTCGTTTCTGTAAGCAAATCGGCTGCGATTGCATCTTCTGCATCAGTGGCTCTGCCAACTTCCGTAGCTAAATTTGTAGTTAAAGTAGCGTCTGCATCAGTACGATTAGTAGTTTCTATAACTAAATCAGCTGCAATAGCATCTTCGGCATCAGTGGCTCTGTCAACTTCGGTAGCTAAATTTGTCGTTAAAGTGTTGTCGGCATTAGTTCGATTTGTAGTTTCTGTAAGCAAATCAGCTGCGATTGCATCTTCTGCATCAGTGGCTCTGTCAACTTCCGAAGCTAAATTTGTAGTTAAAGTATCGTCAGCATTAGTACGATTAGTAGTCTCTGTAACCAAATCAGCTGCAATAGCATCTTCGGCATCAGTGGCTCTGTCAACTTCCGTAGCTAAATTTGTAGTTAAAGTATTGTCTGCATTAGTACGATTTGTAGTTTCTGTAAGCAAATCAGCTGCGATTGCATCTTCTGCATCAGTGGCTCTGTCAACTTCGGTAGCTAAATTTGTAGTTAAAGTATCGTCGGCATCAGTACGATTAGTAGTCTCTATAACTAAATTAGCTGCGATTGCATCTTCTGCATCAGTGGCTCTGTCAACTTCCGAAGCTAAATTTGTCGTTAAAGTATTGTCGGCATTAGTTCGATTTGTCGTTTCTGTAAGCAAGTCGGCTGCAATAGCATCTTCGGCATCAGTGGCTCTATCAACTTCCGTAGCTAAATTTGTCGTTAAAGTATCGTCAGCATTAGTACGGTTGGTAGTTTCTATAACTAAATTAGCTGCGATTGCATCTTCGGCATCAGTTGCTCTGTCAACTTCAGTAGCTAAATTTGTCGTTAAAGTAGCATCAGCATCAGTACGATTAGTAGTTTCTGTAAGCAAGTCGGCTGCAATAGCATCTTCGGCATCAGTGGCTCTGTCAACTTCCGAAGCTAAATTTGTAGTTAAAGTATCGTCGGCATCAGTACGATTAGTAGTCTCTATAACTAAATTAGCTGCGATTGCATCTTCGGCATCAGTGGCTCTGTCAACTTCCGTAGCCAAATTTGTAGTTAAAGTATCATCTGCATCAGTTCGATTTGTAGTTTCTATAACTAAATTAGCTGCGATTGCATCTTCGGCATCAGTAGCTCTGTCAACTTCCGTAGCTAAATTTGTCGTTAAAGTATCGTCGGCATTAGTACGATTAGTGGTTTCTGTAAGCAAATTAGCTGCGATTGCATCTTCGGCATCAGTGGCTCTGTCAACTTCGGTAGCTAAATTTGTCGTTAAAGTATCGTCAGCATTAGTTCGATTAGTGGTTTCTGTAACCAAATCAGCTGCGATTGCATCTTCTGCATCAGTGGCTCTGTCAACTTCCGTAGCTAAATTTGTCGTTAAAATATCGTCTGCATCAGTTCGATTTGTAGTTTCTATAACTAAATTAGCTGCGATTGCATCTTCGGCATCAGTGGCTCTGTCAACTTCCGTAGCTAAATTCGTTGTTAAAGTAGCATCAGCCGAAGTTCGATTTGTCGTTTCTGTAAGCAAATCAGCTGCAATAGCATCTTCGGCATCAGTAGCTCTGTCAACTTCCGAAGCTAAATTTGTCGTTAAAGTATCGTCGGCATTAATACGATTAGTAGTCTCTATAACTAAATTAGCTGCGATTGCATCTTCTGCATCAGTGGCTCTGTCAACTTCCGAAGCTAAATTTGTCGTTAAAGTATCGTCAGCATTAGTACGATTAGTAGTTTCTATAACTAAATTAGCTGCGATTGCATCTTCGGCATCAGTGGCTCTGTCAACTTCCGAAGCTAAATTTGTAGTTAAAGTATCGTCAGCATTAATACGATTAGTAGTCTCTGTAAGCAAATCAGCTGCGATTGTGTTTTCGGCGTTCGTAGCTCTATTAATTTCAGCATCTAAGGCATTCGACAGAACTAATAATTTCCCATCCACATACATTTTTACTGATTTTACAGTAGGATATTTTATATCAGAATTCCCATCGGCAACAATATCGATACTTTTATTGATTAAATTTTCTTTTAAATTTAGTGCCGACTGTGTCGCCGTACTTATTGGTTTATTTAAATCAGTTGTGTTGTCAACATTTTCTAATTGTAAATTTGTTTTGGCTCCTAAAACGCTAGTAGCATTAGTTCCTCCGTTTTCAATTGCTACCACTCCTGTAACATTTTCTGCACTAATAGCCGAAAAAGCCAAAGGAACATAACTAAAATCTTGATTGCTTATTTCAATGTAAGTAGCACAACTTCCATCAGTATTTATTCCAACAATCAAACTTTTCTTGGAGATATTCCAAACGATATCTTTAAAAGAAGCAGCGTAACCAGCTGTTTGATTTCCTGAACCAATAACAAGATTCACCATCCCAAATCCATCTGTTTTGGTTTGTACCGTTTCTTGGTATTCTACATTTGAAAACTCATCTACAAACTTAAATACCATACAGATATCCTTATTTACCAGAGGACTATTCAAATTATTTACTCCAGGCAATTGTTCTCCTTTAGGATTTAAAATTATTGCCTGATAAGAAATCCCATTATTTTGAGCAAAAGTTTGAGTTGCTACAAAAAGTATAAATAGTAAAATTAATTTTTTCATATCCTGATTAATTGATGTTGAAATGAACTCCTAATTGCAGCTGATTGGTACTAAAAGATATTCTTTCTTTTGAAGAATTAGAAACATTGATACTTTGTCCAAAACTATATCCTAAACTTAAAGCACCAAATGATGGAATAGCGTATTTTGCCATAAGTCCAACAGAAGATTCTAATACAATTCCTGAAAATTCATTCTCATGTATTAAATCATAATAAATACCATTGATTTCTTGTTTACCATAAATAATCGTAGAAACGTTTAAACGGGTTTTAGCCAAAAAATCAATTCTGTTTTTTGAAGGTGTTGTGTACGAATAAAATTTATACAACAAACCTCCGTGTAAACCAAGATATTGAGTATCCCAACGATAAGAATTAGCCGAGTTTCCTCCAACTGCATTGTAATCATTCAAAGAAAGACCAAATGAATACAAAATGTTTTTTTTAGCCAAAGACTTTACAAAACCCACTTCATAAAAATTTCCTGTTCCACTCTGGATATAAGGACTCGATTGAAGATTAGCATCTTTATAAATGTATTTAGTATAATTTTTTCCCGAAGAAAAATAAACTTCCTGAGAAAAAATGCTTGAAGTTGCCAGTAAGAAAATAAATAATAAGTAGTTTTTTATCATATTTTAATAATTTTAGTATAGTAAGTTATTGTAGTGGAGCGCAGTTGAACTAAATATTCAGATCGGGGTAATTTTAATAAGTTGATTGTCAAAATAGAATTATCCAATGACTTTTTTTGTTGATGAACTAAGCGACCACTTACGTCAAAAACATAAACAGTTATTTCATCATCAATGGGTTTTGAAAACTGAAAATGAACTAAATCGCTAAATGGATTTGGATAACTCAAAACAATTATTTCTGTATTCGCATTAGAAGCAATATGACTACTCCAAAGACTTTGTTGAAATCCCTGAATTACAACTGCATCTTTATTTGAATTACCAATTGCGCTTTGTTGACCAATAGTTTGACTTATGGTATAACCAGTTGATATTTTTTTGGTTGTGCCTTGAGTGGAAATCATTTGATGGTGCAAAATTTGCCCGTAAAAAGGAACTGAAAAAAGCAATAGTAAATACTTCATAAAAAATATTTTTAAGACAATATTAATCATAAATATTGCATTTCATCGATGTTTTTTACCTTTCAGCCTATATTTAAACGAAATAGTAACATTTTTTCGGTTTTTAGTAAGACATTTGCTAGATCTGAGTAGAAATTGAAGGATATTTTTCTCAAAAAATTTAGAATAAATTAACACAAAGATGCCGTTCATCGATTATTTTAATATAAATTTGGGTATTTTTCGCTTTTTAGTAACTTAAATTATTTTTAAGTATTGAAACTAAACCGACAATTTAACCCTATTCTAATTTTTTTTAAATGATATTAAACTCATTATGTATTATCGAAGGGCTAATTGGACTTATCATTGCAGCTATACTTCTCTTAAATAAAAAGTCAAATCCTATAATGAACATTTATATGGTTTTATTGATTTTTATCATTTCCTCTCGGTTTTTTATTTACGGCATAATCAACTTAATTTCGATTCCTGAAACAATAACTATTTACACTAAATATTCTAATCTATCATCGGTAGTGATACCAATAGCTTATTTGTATTTTAAGAAATTAGATTCTGAAAAAGATTTTATCAAAAAGGATTTATTGCATTTTATCTTTCCAATTTGTCATTTTTTAATCTCTTTTGAAATTTACAATTACATCACTCCTAGATTTTCGGTAAAAATTTTCATGTTTTTAATTTTTATAACTTTCCTAACCACATATATCTTCTTAGGATTTAAGCATTTAAAAAATAATATTTGGAATCGAAGTGTAGATAATAAAACCATTAAAAGACAAAATAAAAAAATATACAACTGGACGCTGTTTTTATCTATTGCGCTAATATTAGCTTCTATAAGACTTTGTGTATCGTTATTTATTGAAATATCTCAAAACCAACCTTTAAAAGGACTTAGTTTTCAATGGCTTTCGTCAATAATTTGGATTATCCTTTTAATAAAAATACTTGTAACACCTGAAATACTTTATGGTTACAAACTTTTAAATGAAAAATTAAACGAGAATAGAAATTCAAATTTAGTGTTTAATGAAATTTGGAAAATGCAGCCTATCTGCGAAATAAAAAATATACAACACCTTATTTTAAAAGAAAAAATCAATCTTAATTTGCAAAATTATTTTGAAGAAATTGAAAAAATAGCATTGCAATACGATGTTTTTAGAGATCCTAAATTAACTATTGCCGATTTAGCAACTAAACTAAGCATTCCTAAAAGTCATCTTTCTTATTTATTCAAATACCACGCTACTATATCCTTTTCTGAATATAAAAACATGATCCGAATTCAAGATGCAATCAAACTCATTGAAGAAGGTTATCTAAAAAATAACACCTTAGATTCTCTTTCTAAAAAAATTGGGTTTACTTCTTATAATCCATTTTTTACTAGTTTCAAGGATGTAATAGGAATTGCACCTTTGGAATATATAAACCAAATGAGTTCGATTCCAGTCTAAATGGTTACTGTTTTACTCGAAATAGCCTTATTTCCTAACTTTACTTTGATGTTTTTATAAAAAAATAGCAAAAAATTCTTAGCAAGCTAAATCCCCTTTTTGAATTAATAATTATTTTTCGAACCAAAAAAAAGATAAAAAGCATTATTTTAGACTTCTTTTATGTTTTTATCAAACTTATAAAATTAATTAAAAAAATACGTAGTTATACTTAATTAATACGTATTTTTACATTTTAAAACTCTAGTTCTAGAGTTCAATTAGATTACATTATTAAAAAAGACAGAGGATGATGCAAAATTCAGAAATCAAAACTACCTGTTCGTATTGTGGAGTAGGATGTGGAATCATTGTTACCAAAGATGCTACCAATGGAGTTATGGTAAAAGGAGATCAAGACCATTCTGTAAATAGAGGAATGCTTTGTTCTAAAGGAATGAATCTTCACTATGTGGCTAATGATACTTCCGACAGAATTCTATATCCTGAAATGCGTTGGAGTAAATCACATCCTATGGAACGTGTAAGCTGGGATGATGGGTTAGATCGTGCCGCAGCAGTATTTTCTTCGATTATAAAAAAACACGGACCTGATAGTGTAGGGTTTTATATTTCTGGACAATGCTTGACCGAGGAATATTACTTGGTAAACAAACTGGTAAAAGGTTTTCTAAAAACTAACAATATAGATACTAATTCGCGTCTTTGCATGAGTTCGGCAGTTGCAGGTTACAAAAAAACCTTTGGCGAAGACTCCGTTCCCATTGCTTATGACGACATTGAAATAGCCGATACATTTTTAATTACTGGTGCAAATCCAGCCTGGTGCCACCCTATTCTGTTTAGACGTTTAGAGCAACACCGTGAGAAAAATCCAAAAGTAAAGGTAATTGTAATTGATCCTAGAAAAACGGATACTGCCTTAACTGCCGATTTACACTTGCAAATTCTTCCTGGAAGCGATATTATTTTATACCATGCTATGGCAAAAAGAATTATCGAAAAAGGCTACACCGATAATAATTTCATAAAGAAACATACTGAAAATTTCGAGGCCTACAAAAATCTAGTACTTTCAACCTCATTAGAAAAAGCCTCTCAATTGTGTGGAATTTCTATTAAAGAAATTGATTTGGCCGTAGATTTAATTGGCAAAGCCGAAGGTTTTCTTTCGCTTTGGGCCATGGGATTGAATCAAAGTGCTGTTGGTGTTGATAAAAACACTGCCCTACTAAATATCTCTTTATTAACTGGACACGTTGGAAAACCAGGTTCTGGACCTTTTTCTTTAACAGGACAACCTAACGCCATGGGCGGAAGAGAAGTGGGCGGAATGGCCAATCTATTAGCGGTTCACCGTGAATTAGCGAATCCAGAACACCGTCAGGAAGTAGCTGAATTTTGGGGTGTTGATGGTATTTCTGAAAAACCTGGATTAACAGCAACAGAAATGTTTGACGCCTTAGAATCTGGAAAAATGAAAGCCATTTGGATTATCTGTACCAATCCAATGGTAAGTTTACCCGATTCTCGAAGAGTAGAAAAAGCTTTGAAAAATGCCAAATTTGTTGTGGTTCAAGAAATATCACACAATGCCGATACCGCTAAATTTGCCGATTTACTCCTTCCAGCAGCAGGATGGTTAGAAAAAGAAGGTACAATGACCAATTCCGAAAGACGAATTTCTTATTTACCAAAAGGAATTAACGCTCCTGGCGAAGCCCTACCCGACTTTGAAATCCTAACTCGATTTGCTAAAAAAATGGGGTTCAGCGGCTTTAATTTCAATACCACAGAAGAAGTGTACAAGGAATATTGTCAAATGACAAAAAACACCAATATTGACATTTCCTACCTCAATTACAACCGATTAAAACACGAGGGAACTTTTCAATGGCCAGTTCCTGATTATGGACATCCGGGAACACCGCGTCTTTTTGCCGATAAAAAGTTCTTTACTCCTTCACAAAAAGCCATTTTCAACCTGCCTGCAACTATTGAAAATACTTCGGAACAACCAAGCGATAAATATCCTTTGATCCTGACTACTGGCCGTATTAGAGACCAATGGCACACCATGACTAAAACAGGGAAAGTTTCCAGATTGCTATCACACATCCCAAATCCATTACTGGAAATCAATCCTATTGATGCTTTTAAAACTGGAATAGAAAACGGAGACGTAGTAGTTATTAGCAGTAAAAATGGAGATGTTCGAGTAAAAGCAAATGTTACCGATACTATAAAAGAAGGCGTTGTTTTTTTACCAATGCACTGGGGAAAACAATTAGAAAACGATTTGAATAGAGCCAACAACCTGACCAATACGCTTGTTGATCCCATTTCTAAAGAACCTGATTTTAAATACACTGCGGTTGCTGTAAAGAAATATGAAAAACCGTTCCAAAAAATAGCCATTGTAGGCGCTGGAGCCGCTGCCTTTAGATTCATACAAAACTACCGAGAATTAAATTCAACCGATGAAATTGTAGTTTTTTCTAATGAAGCCAATCCTTTTTACAATCGTGTGTTACTGCCAGAATATGTTACCAATGAATTGTCTTGGGAAAATTTACTAAAAATTAGAAGTGACGACGGTTTAAGCAAATTAAACATTACGTTGAAATCCTCTGTTGGGATAGATAATGTCAACACAAGCAACAAAACTATAACTGACAGCCGTGGTGAAACTCACACTTTTGACCGATTGATTTTGGCTACTGGAAGTCGTCCTTTTGTTCCAGAAAATGCACAATTACACCTTCCTGGACGTTTTACCATGCGTAGAAAAGAAGATGCTGATAAATTGAAAAATTATTTAGACCAAACTAATTTGGCTCCCGAAGACCAACATGTGGTAATTGTAGGTGGTGGTTTATTAGGTCTCGAATTAGCTGCAGCCTTAAAACATAAAAAAGTAAAAATCACCATTATTCAAAGGGCTTCCCGATTAATGGAACGTCAATTGGATCGTATTTCTTGTAAATTATTAGCTGAAGAAGTACAGCTTCGTGATATTCAAATTTATTTTGATAATGAGGTAAGCACTGTTTTCGAATCAGACAATGACAATGAGCTGGAAATTGCACTAAAAAGTGGTCGAATTTTAACCGCAAACGCCATTGTTTACGCCATTGGAACAATACCAAATATAGAAATTGCCAAAGAATCCGGAATTGCTTGTGGTCGCGGTGTGAAAGTAAATCAATATCTACAATCGTCTAATCCAGACATTTTTGCCATTGGTGAAATTGCTGAATTCGACGGGAAATTATTCGGAATTACATCAGCTGCTGAAGAACAAGCCGATGTTTTAGCCAACTTTTTTGCGGGAGACATTAGCAGTTTTTACAAAGGTTCGGTATTGATGAACATTCTAAAACTGGAAGACATAAATCTTTGCAGTATTGGCGAAGTTAGCATTCCTGAAAATGACGATAGTTACGAAGAAATTGTATTTGCCGATTTGAAAAAACGTTACTACAAAAAATGTATCGTTAAAGACGATTTGTTAGTTGGCGCTATTTTGATGGGAGATAAAAACGAATTTGCCGAATTCAAAACCATGATTGAAAGCAAAATCGAATTGTCAGACAAACGAAACCAACTTTTAAGAGGAAGGGAGCTGGTTTAGGCTGTGGAAGTTGTAAAACCGAAGTGAAAGAAATATTAGCTAAATGTAAATAAGTTAAAGAGTCCTTAGTACCTAGTCCCTAGTTTTTCAAACAACTAAGGACTAAAAACTAAGGACTAAGGACTAAAAAAACAAGAACATGGAATTAACACGATTAATAGTAAAAGGAGGCGTTATTTCACCAGGTGAACTACGCAACATTGTCAACATGAGTTTAGCGCAAGGACTAAAAGACATTTCCTTTGGTTCTAGACAAGATATTATTTTTCCCAATGGATTTGAATATTCAGAAACAGAAAATAATGGCAAACTACATATCGTTTATCCTAATGAACAAAGCGGAAATAACATTGTTTCTTCTTATGTTTCAACCGATATTTTTAGAAATACCGCTTGGCTTACAGGAAATAAATTCTTGTATGTTTTAGAACAATTTAAAGAACAACCTGTTTTAAAAGTCAATATTACCGATCCAAAACAACAATTGGTTCCTTTGTTTACAGGCCACATCAATTTTATTGCTTCGGAACATGAAGATTATTGGTATTTGTACATTCGTTTACCAAAATGGCAACGCATGGAAGTTTATCCTGTGTTAATTTACAGCTGGGATATTGCTAAAATTTATTATGAAATCGAACGTATTGTTAGCGAAGAATCCATTGGAATTGACATGATTTTTAATTTGGTTAGCGAAAATTTGGATACAAATAACCGAACGATGGACAAATCACTGAATGTTCCGTTCTATCCTTTTCCCTATTACGAAGGAATGAATCGTTTGGGAATTGACCAATATTGGCTTGGATTATACTGGAGAAACAATCTTTACGATTTAGAATTTCTAAAAGAAATGTGCGATTTGTGTTTTGATTGTAAAATTGGAAAAATAAGTATTACACCCTGGAAATCCTTTATTATAAAAGGAATTCCAAAAGACCGAAAATTAGACTGGGAAAAATTCCTTGGCAAAAAAGGAATCAATGTTCGTCATTCACTGTTAGAATTAAACTGGCATTTGCCTGTAGCGACTGATTGGTCGTTGAATCTAAAAACATTTTTGGTGAGAACCCTAGATCAGTTTGACATTAGTACTTACGGACTTACTTTTGGAATTTCCGATTACAATCGTGAAGGACATTATTTTACTTCGATTGTTATCGAAAAAAACAAATTGCCAAAAGACCTTGAGTCGATCAAAATTAGAGATACTTACAATGTTTTGTATGCCAAACATTTTGATCCAAATACAAGAGAATACATCATTCATACTCAAGATATTGACAAACTAGAATTGCCAAGTATCCTAATCGAATTGAGTAAAAAATACTTTAACGAATTAGGAAATAATACACTAGTTGAAAACAATTCGGCTGCAACTACAAAAAAGGAAAAACAAGAACATTTGAAAACAATTCGGCTGCAACTACAAAAAAGGAAAAACAAGAACATGATGTGTACCAATGTTCAGAATGTCTAACCATTTATAATTCTGAATACGGTGATGCTGTACAAGGAATAGAAAAAGATGTTTTGTTTAATGATTTACCAGAAGACTATTGCTGTTCTTTATGCGAATCATCAAAATCTAATTTTGTACTTTTAACGGCTGAAAAACAAGACATTTAATACCCTAATTATCAATAAAACTACATTTATGAATACCGAATATAAAACCGTCGATTCTTCAAAAATAACAATATCGGAATTAATGTTGCCTTCGCATACTAATTTCAGTGGAAAAATTCATGGTGGTTATATTTTATCGCTAATGGATCAAATTGCCTTTGCTTGCGGTTCTAAATTTTCAGGGAATTATTGCGTAACGGCTTCAGTAGATACGGTGAATTTCTTGAAACCTATTGAAGTTGGCGAATTAGTTACCATGAAAGCCAGCGTAAATTATGTAGGTAATAGTTCTATGGTAGTAGGTATTCGCGTAGAAGCCGAAAATATTCAAACAGGAGTGATTAAACATTGTAATTCCTCTTATTTTACAATGGTTGCCAAAGATAAAACAGGACAAAACGTTTCTGTTCCTGGTTTGATTTTAACTACGCTTAAAGAAGTAAGTCGTTTTCAAAACGCACTGAGACAAATTGCATTAAAAAAAGAGAAAGAATACCAAAAAACAGTTGCTACTTTTGGATCTATCGAAACGATTTTAAAATCGAATGAATATAAAGTAAGAGTAGACTTTGAAAACTAGATGGCATTATAAACTCGACCGTTTTTTAAAACGGCCGAATCTATAAACAACATCTAAAAACGCAAAAAGCACAGTGTAACGCTGTGCTTTTTGTATTTATGTTTATTAACAAATCTCAATTATTACCCCCCAATCGCAATCATAGAACGATTGTCTTGATTTAAAAGAGGATTATCAACATCTTCAAGAGTTGTCATTCCGGCTCTTACTTTCTTTTTATTTTTAATCGCTGAGGCGATAATACTTTCAATGGCTTCCCCATTTCTATAAGGAGTCAATAAATCGGTTTCTGAATTGGAAAAGAGGCAATTCTTGATTTTTCCATTTGCCGTAAGGCGAATTCTATTGCAACCATCACAAAACGGATTCGTAATAGAACTAATGATTCCGAAGCTTCCTAAATAGTTTTTTATCTTGAATTCCCGGGCAGTGAAATTTTTTTCGTCTTGTAGTTTCTCCAAATTGGATTCAGAAAAGTGAGCAGAAAGTTGGTCTAAAATTTCCGTTTGAGAAACCATTTTACTTCTGTCCCATTGATTTCCGGCAAAAGGCATAAATTCGATAAAACGAATCGAAATGGGTAAAAACTCCGTCAGATTAATAAAATCAATGATTTCATTATCATTAAAACCTTTAATCAAAACCACATTTACTTTTACCTTAAAATTATTATTCAGCAGCAAATGCAAATTATCAATTACTTTTTCGAATTGATTGCGAAGTGTAATGGTATTGAATTTAGCAGAAACCAAAGTATCCAGACTCAAATTGATTTTACGGACTTTAAATTGCTTTAAAACTTCAATATGTCTGTCAATTAGAATTCCGTTTGTAGTTATCGAAATTTCGGTTTCTAATTGCGCTAATTTTTCTATAATTTCCGGAAAATCTTTTCGCAACAGCGGTTCTCCTCCCGTTAATCTTATTTTGTCAACTCCATTATTTACAAATGTTT
>NCET01000455.1 GCA_002280815.1 Flavobacteriales bacterium 32-34-25
AGAGAAAAAGAAAAGTAAAAAAGGAGAAGGGAATTCGGTTAGTAAGAATCGAGACCTTCCGATTTCAAGCGCCTTGGCTTGGGTGCTTTTGGCTTTTTTACTAGCGCTCTTCATTGTCCTGGGTCTTTTCTAAAAGTCCCTTAGGCCATTTTTAGTCTGCCAGGACATTTTTTACATCGGTTTCCCTTTTTGAATTTTTTACAGCATTTCTTTTTTCCTAAGTACAGCGCGTTATCCTCTTGATTCACAGGTATAAGAGGCGGTACTTTGAAGGGGGTAATGGCGAGGTTCATGGGACAAATATAAAAGTTTATTTAGAATAAATACAAATAATAATTATATTTGTTTCATACTTTAGAAATCATGGAACAAATACAACAAATCTATCTAAATAGTCTGGGAATTGCTTTTTATTGGGAAAAAGCTGAAGGCATTATTCCGAACAGAGTTCAATTAATATTTAAGGAAATTGGACTGTTTTTTACCGTTGACGAATTACACGAATTTGAGTATTTAATCGACGAAAGTATGGCTAAAAACAATTGCTGCGAAGGCTGTGCTTTAAAAAACAGTAACTGCAAATTTTTATTAAAAACGCCTTTGTACCAACTTGATTTATCAGTTTCTACAAGCGAATTAAAGTACCTAAAAGATTTAGTTAACGGAACTTTATTTAGAATAAAAATGGAAATTTACCTGAATGGAGATGGGAGGAATTAATTTTCAAATGTTTTAAGTTCAAAATTTTCTCCATCAAAAACACCATAAGTAAAGTACGAAATCCAGTCGCCCAGATTGACATAATCGGAGTTTTCGCCCACTGGATGAATCATTGGCAAATGACGATGACCAAAAATTAGATAATTATAATGTTTGGTTTCTAATTTTCGTTTGGCATAAAGAATCAACCATTCGTTATCTTCACCTAAAAATTTAACGTCAGATTCACCGGAAATCAATTTGTTTTTTACCGAAAGATATTGTGCTAAACGCACTCCAATATCCGGATGAAGCCATCTAAAAAGCCACTTAGAAAACGGATTAGTAAACACTTTTTTCATGCGTTTGTAACCTAAGTCGCCTGGACCTTTTCCGTCTCCATGCCCTATAAGGAATGTTTTTCCGTTAAAAGTAAATTCCTGATTATCATGAAAAACAGGAATATTCAATTCTTTTTCAAAATAATCATCCATCCACAAATCGTGATTTCCTACGAAGAAATAAATTGGGATTCCGCTGTCGCGAATTTCAGCAAGCTTTCCCAAAACCCGCACAAAACCTTTGGGAACAACAGTTTTATATTCGAACCAGAAATCAAATAAATCTCCTAAAAGAAAAATAGCTTCGGCATCTTTTTTCACTTCATCAAGCCAGGCAACGAATTTCTGTTCTCTGGGAAAACTCAATTCGGCTGTTGGCGCTCCAAAATGCTGGTCGGATGCAAAATATATTTTTTTGTTGGCTGTCATCGAATGAATCCTGAGTTGTAAATAATGGAATTTTAAAAATTGGAATTTCTACAGATTATCGCTGGCAAACCATTCAGCAAATGAAGATTCGGTTTCTTGGAGTTTTAATGAAAAAAGAGTGATTCCATCGGGTAATCGTCCAATGATTCTTTGAGCAAAATCAACCACCATATTTTCACTGGTAGGCTGATAATCAACTAAAATAACGTGATGCCCGCGATTTTTTAATTCATTTGCCAATTCCACATGCGGAGTCGTTTCGTTAAAAACAGTCGCATGATCAAACTGATCTACAATTTCTTCTTTAACGATTTTTTTCAAATCCGAGAAATCGATTACCATTCCGAATTTAACATCATTACGGTTTGTAATTGGTTTACCAATAACCGTTACAGACAATTTATAACTATGACCATGTACGTTTTTACACTTTCCGTCGTAACCGTATAAGGCATGACCTGTTTCGAAACTAAATTGTTTTGGCATGACCTGTTTCGAAACTAAATTGTTTTGTAATTCGGATATTACTCATTGTAGATTTTATTTTGACTGCAAATTTAATGAATTGATATGAGAAATAGCTTTCTACTATGAACTTATCAGGGCAAACGCACGAGTTTTATTTTTGCCACGAATTACACAAATTAGCACAAATAGTAATAATTCTAAATAAATTACACAAATTTTTATCTGTTTTTGGCAGATTTGTGTAATATTATGACATCCAAATTTGTGCTAATACCATTTAGAAATACATCTTCTATGGACTTATACGGATTACAAAAATTGAGCTTTTAACTTACTAAGAATAAAACTTATATGACTTATATGGTAAATTATTAACGTGCCTTAAACTGCTCCAAGGCATTTTTAGTAAAATCTGACAACACTAATTGTCCCGTAATTGCGGCTCTTTCGAGCAAAAGTGAATCCCAGTTTTCAGTTCCTTCCCAAATAACTTTCTTCATTTCGAATAAAGCATCGGGATTATAAGAAGCTAATTTCGAAGTAAAATCAGCAATAGCATTATCTAATAATTCAGCCGTTTCAAGTACCTCAACATACAAACCTTTTTGTTGTGCCCAAGCCGCCGATTTCCATTCGTGAGCGGCTAAAGTCATTTCTGTCATCGCCGTTTTACCTATTTTTCTACTCACGACCGGTTCTATCACAAAAGGACCAATTCCGATAGCTAATTCGGATAATTTTACAGAAGCATTAGCTGTTGCAAAAACATAATCGCAAGCCGCTGCAATTCCTACTCCTCCTCCTACTGCTTTGCCATGAATACGTCCCACAATCAGCTTCGAACAACGACGCATGGCATTAATCAAATAAGCAAAGCCTGAAAAAAACGCCAATCCTTCTTCGGGATTGGAAACAGCCAAAAGTTCCTCAAAAGAAGCTCCGGCACAAAAAGCTGCAGTTCCTTTACTCTTTAAAACAATGACATTAACAGCATCATTAACGCTTAAAGTATTGATTTCGGAAGTCAGTGAATCCAATAAAACGCGGGGAAAAGAATTACTTGCCGGATGTCCAAACTCGACTGTAGCAATACTATTTTCAATAGTGGTAATTAAGGAACCATTAGAACTTTGCATATTCATTGCAGTTTTTAGGTAAAGTTAAAAATATTAGACAAAAAGCATAGTTTTTTTGAAAGTTGTTTTTTTAATCCGATAAAATACTATATTTGCCCCGTAATTGGGGGATTAGCTCATTTGGCTAGAGCGCTTGCCTGGCAGGCAAGAGGTGACGAGTTCGAATCTCGTATTCTCCACCAGTAAAATCAAGCCTTACAGAAATGTAAGGCTTTTTTATTTTATCTAAGTGCTCTTTTAGAGTGTACTTTAAAAAAAATATAGCATGTAGTCTTAGTCTGGTTACCCTTTTTTCTGTTGAGGTTATTTTTTATTTTGTCACTCTGTAATTTTGTTTTTTAAGGAGTAACAACAGATGGTAAAATAATTTCATTCATGTCATTTAGTGGAAAAACCGGTCAAATTGACCACCAGTTTCCAGTGTAAATTGACCATCAGTTCCGGAGCAAACTGACCACCACTTTCCAGTTCAAATTGACCACCT
>NCET01000086.1 GCA_002280815.1 Flavobacteriales bacterium 32-34-25
TACATGCAGTGACTTTGGAAGGTTTTTTAATAAAGCTAACTTTGTTTGTATTCGGATTACAATTAAATAAATCAATTAACTAGCAACTTGAATTAATTACTTTTTGAGTTGTCACATCTATTACTGAAACAGTATTGTCACCACTATTGGTAACATAAACTGTTTTTCCGTCTTTACTAACCACTACACCGTGTGCCTTATTACCTACGGTTATAGTTTTAATAACTTTGTTACTGGTTATGTCAATTACAAAAACTTTATTTGAAACAGGTCTACCCATTGTTTCCCCTTGATCGGCTACATATAACAATTTACTGTCGGGCGTGGCATATAATTGAATTGGACCTTGCGCATCATTTGGTAATTTTATTCTTGTTATTTGAGCATTTTTAATATCATAGTTTACTACTTCTTTAGTATCATACAAACTCGCAAAAATAAATTTTTCATCTTGTGTAGTTGCAACTTGCACAGCCACTCCTCCCAGTGGAATGTCTGTTATTGTGCCATCAGAAATAGTAATAATCGACATACTTTTTGCATCCATATTTGCAACATAAAGTTTTCCGTTTTGATGTCTAAAACCATGTGGTAAATATCCTTTTCCTAACTCAAATTTTTGAGTTATTTTATATGTTTTAGCATCGACTTGAAATATCTGATTTGTTTCATTTGCAGTTGCATAAGCATATTCAGATTTATTATCTAAAACTACATGAGCCAGATGCAAATCCTTACCAAGTTCAATACGTTTTTTTATTGAATTAGTGTTTGGATCGATTACTATCAATTGATTTGTTGCTGTACTATCCATAGGTATCGCCGTCACCCAAACGGATTTCCCATCAGGTGCAACTTGTACGTTATGAGCCATAAACATCATTCCTGAAGAGTCACTAATTGATATTTCTGTATTTTTTGTGCTGTCCTGAAGGTTTATAACAGAAATGCTACCTCCATCCTCATTGGCTACATATACTTTTGCTAATTGCATTGTTTTTTTAGGATTATTGCAGCTGCCAATTATTAAGCCAGCCACTACTAATACTACCATAATCTGAAATTTTTTGAGTACTACAAGATTTTTCATTTTTTTATTATTTAAGTTGATTTTGCTATTTTTTCCATAATGGAATAATCTGAACCAAACTTGCAAATCGCATCACATTGACTTCGCAATTCTGAAAATAGTATGTATTTGATATTCATTTTTGAATTTTTAACAACAGGTCTATTCAATTGTTGTATCACATCTTTTTCGCGACTGTTTGGAATGATGATATAAAATACCTCTTCGCCATTGGAAATACTAAAATACAAGTCGGATAAACGTAAAATACCTGAATAAATACTGGTGCTTTTTTCTACTTCAAATGCTCCAATGATTTTGTTTGTTCCTTTTTTAAACCAAAGTACATCAATGAGTTTAATCGTATTTTGGGTGTCCTTATCTGTTGGTAATTCAGGAAATTTACTAATTGATATAAACGAAAAACTTTGACCATTGAATGCTTTGCTTTTATCATTACTGGCCGGAGTAACATCGTAACCTAATGAACTGCCAATTTTTAACAAATGGTATTGCATTTCGTTATGAAGGTTTTCTGCTAATTTTTCTTCCTGAATTTCTTTTTGGCGTTTTAGTATATTCTTTTCGAACTTTGTGCGTTCGTCTTCGCTTAAATATTCATCGTTACCAATTAGCATTTTTTGTGTTCCAATCTCAAAACACAATCCGGCAATCGCTCCTAAATCGTTAGATAATTCTGCTTTGTGTTTGCTGTTAGTTTCAATTAATGTTTCTCGGATTTTTAAATATTCTGTCCAACTTCCTAACTTCTTTTTGTCTTTGAATAAAAAATTAAATCCGTTGAGAATCGCTGTATTGAATGGGGGAAACCAAGTGGGATGCAAAAAATATATAATACTCGCTACCGCGGGACCTAACCCTTTTATTTTTAATTCATCTAGTTTTACTATTTCTTTGACAACTTGCTCTTCGGTTTTGGCGTTGATACAATTTTCTAGAAATTGCCCAAAAGCGATTTTATTGTTTTGGTTTTCGTAAATATCAGGAATTCGCAATTTTGGTTTCCAATAAAAAGGATGTGCTACACCAACAAATATTTGTTTTTGTTCAGCGATGCAACTCAATACAAATTCTAAACTACTGCCTTTAAAATCGTTTGGAAAAGTTTTGTTTTTAATATCATCAATTACTTGTAAAATACCTCGACGAATAGTTCGGAATGCTTTTAATCGCTGATCATTATCGACAAACCAAGTATTGTAAACGCTTTCCGTATCGGTTTTGTATTGTTGGATAATTTGAGTGAAGTTGCTCATTGATGATGTTATTGTTTAATATTTTAGTATTTAATAATTATTTAGTTTGTTTATCAAAGTTTATATTTTGCCTACCATTTAGAAGAGAAATGCCATTAACTTATTAATTGAGTTATCTTTATTCGATTATACAGGCTGTTTATAATTAAATCAATTTTTTTTTAAAATTTATTGTGCCTAACAAGGGAAGGGCTAGGACTAGTCATTAATATTTTACCCTTCCCTAACTAGGACTTTTCTAATACCATAAATGGGGGATTTTTTACAAATTGCGAATCAATAATGAAAACCTTATGATCCCTTTTATGAATTAGATAACTTGTTCCTCCACTATAAAAGAGCTGGCTTAATTGTTGATTTCCTTTTGAACTTTTCCACATTTAAGCATTTTGCTACCATAATATGGATTTTTTACTTCGTTACTTGTACTTAACCATGCACTACCCTTATCGTACATTGGGCAAAACTGCTGGTACAACTTATTTTTAGTTCCAGTAATGGCAACCATATCAGTAATATCAGTGCTTAAGGTCTTAAAGTGCTCACGTTGATGTGCAATAGGACTTTTTGAAATGTGTTCGGCATTTTCTACAGCATCTTCTATAATATCGACTAGCTCCTTTTGCTGTTCTTTATTGTAGCTGGTCACATCAAAAGCCTTTAAAGAGACCATTAGTTTACTTCCAGCTTGTGCCGCTTTTTTTGAATCATCGCCTACCAATGCATCTTTCAGTATAAAATAATCAGCTAGAACTGCTTCTGCTTTAGTGTTATTCATCTTATCCATTTTCATAGTGCTATGATCCATTTTCATGTTTCCATGGTCGTGGTTCATTTTTTCTTTTTCTTGTGCATTTGCAAAAGAAACCATTAACAATACCATTGTTGCAATACTCATTTTTAAATTTTTCATTTTTTTTAATATTAAATTATTGTTTATAAATTATCTTTTAATTCTGTCAACAACGTAATGACTTCCTTTTTTTCTTCTTCTGAAAAACTTGCGTTTTTATGGATTAATGTGTAAGAACTTAAAGGCATATTATCATCTTTGATCTGACTTATAATTGATTTTAATTTGCTCTTTTTTCTTCTATCTGAATAGTCAGCCCATTCGCTAAAATTCAATTCTTCTTTTCCGTTTTTAATATGTTTTGCCATAAACCACGCTCCAGGTTGAATTTTACTATACCAAGGATAATGGGTATTGTTACTATGGCAGTCATAACAGCTTACTTGTAATTTTTCACTGATTTTTTTTGGCACTGTATTGACCAACATAAAATCTGTTTTGGGAACATATTCACTTCGATTGCTTACTGTGGGAATAAACTGAATTCCCACGAACGCAACCAGTAAAACTATTACTATTACTTTTACGATTTTCATTTAATTAATTTGTTTTTTCACAGAACCACAAGTCAACATTTTGCTTCCATAAAAAGGGTTTTTAATCTCTTTAGTTTCGCTCAACCAACTTAATTTTTTCATAGGACAGTAATCTTGATAAAGAGTTTTATCTGTTCCTAATAAAGTTATTAAATCAGAAATATCTGCACTCAAACCTTCAAAATGTTCTCTTTGATGGTCGATAGGGCTTTTTGCAATATGCTCAGCTTGTTCTTTAGCACTTTCAACGATTTCCATGTATTCTTTATGCTGTGCTTCATCAAGTTTTGTCATATCAAAATTTGAAAATGCTGCAAGTAGCGCTGTTCCGCCTTTCGCGGCATTGTCTTTATTGTCTGCAACTAATCCATTTTTAATTTGCAAATAGCCATCTATAATAGCAGAAGTTGCCGCATTTTTTTTAGAGGACGCTGTTATTTCTCTAGTCTTCATCGAAGCGTCCTTGTCGTGAGCATGTTCATCGTTGCCTTCTGCATGATGATGTTCTTCACTTTCATTATTCATTTCCATTTGGTTTCCTTCTGAAGACATTTCTGAATGATGTCCGTCCTCATTATCATGCTCTTTTTTTGAATCTTTACATGATACAACAGTTAGGGTTGCAAATACTATTGCTAAAAGTCCCATTGACAATTTTAATTTTCTCATTTTTTTTGTTTTTAGTGATTATTATTATTATTATTTAAAGTTTTTTAATTACATTTTTAAGTTTAGCGGTTATTTCATCCGCATTTTCCATCATTTGATAGTTGTCAACTGCCAGCATAGAAACCATCGTGCTAATAGCTGCCAATTCTATAATTATGAGATTAATCTATTTAAAAATAACAAGTTTACATCCTGATTTTAGTTATTAAAACCTTACGGAAAGTCCACCTCCAGCACCAAACCGGTTATCATAGCTACCCATAAGTGAAATATTTCTGGATAGAAAATACTCAGCTCCTGCACTCCATACCGTTTCCGAACTAAAATCTTTGCCCAAAGGCAGATTGTTTACAATCCCTAAATCTAATTGATATTCATAGTAGCCAAAAACTGATAGTTTAGGAAATATCATTATACTTCTACCCAAAGAGACTCTTGATCTTAAATCACTATCGACACGAACATCAAGATTGAATAAATAAGGTGTTAAATAACGTATCCCAACCACTGCAGTAGTTTTAAACTGATCTAAACTTTTACGGGTTTCATTTTCAATATTAACACCTCCAAAAACACGGAAGTAATCGTGTAAATAACGTTCGTAGGTAAACTCTGATTCTAAATTTTTGTTCCAACCATATTCTAAAGACGCATTAAATTGATTTCTGATATTAGATGTCATTAAATTAAAACCCGTTGTATGTGAAGCTGCATCTACCAATCCCCATGAATACCATTTGTCGGTTTCTGCAATAATTTTAGAAGCCGGAAATTCATTCATTCTTGGGTCTCTGGGTGTATCATAAGACATAACTCTTGCCATACCTCCCATCATATGATATAAAATGTGACAATGAAAAAACCAGTCGCCATATTCATCCCCATTATTCCCATAAAATTCTATAGTTACCTTTTGCATTGGCGGTACATTTACCGTGTGTTTTAACGGGGAGTAATCTCCATTTTTATTGATAACCCTAAAGAAATGACCGTGTAAATGCATGGGGTGGTGCATCATAGTAAGATTATTAAAGGTAACCCTTGTTACTTCTTTACTATTTATTTTAATTTTATCAGCTTCAGATAAAGGCACGCCATTCATACTCCAGATGTAGCGATTCATATTGCCTGTAAGATTCAATAGTACTTCTTTTACAGGAATATTTTTGTCATAGTTAGTTTTCTTTACAGATTTCAAATAGTCATAGTTATACTCCGAAAACAAATCCATTCCCTCCATATTGTCTGCTTTCGTTGTATCTTTTTGCTCATTCATCTGCATGCCTTTCATAGCAACACCATTGTTCATTACCATTCCTTTCATTTTGGAATGATCCATTTTCATCTCATTCATTTTATCAGTTGCCATAGCCTCTTTTGGTTGACTCATATCCATTCCAGACATCTTTGGATCATCCATATTCATACCTTCCATTTTGGAATGATCCATTTTAATATCTTTCATTTGACCTATAGAATCTTTTTGTTTACTCATATCCATTCCAGACATTTTATCCATTTGCATTCCATATTCTTCCATCATCTTAAAGCGTTCGTCTTTTTTGGGCTGAAATTTTAAAGCATGAGCGCCCATTTTCATATCCATTTTTGCCATTTTTTGCATCATCCCAATCTTATCTGGTCTTGGAATAGTCATTGCAGGTAGCACTTTTCCATTGCCAATAAATGCAGATGCAGTTCCCGAACCATCTTGAGCTGTGATTTTAAATTCTATTTTTCCATCTTCTGGAACAGTTATAATAAAATCGTATGTTTCAGCAGTCCCGATAAAAGTCTTATTCTTTTTAACAGGTACTACATCAAGACCATCAGCAGAAACCAATAGCGGTTCTTCTCCCCCGAAAGTCATCCAAAACGACGTGGATGCACCTCCATTAATCATTCTTAATCGCACTTTCTCACCAGCTTTAAATTCTGGATATTCCACGCTTTCTTCACCATTAATTAAAAAAGCAGGATAATATACATCTGCTATATCAGCACCGCCCATCCGCTGCCTCCAAAAGTTTAACTGTGCTCCAAATGCGCCACGTGCAATAACCTGATTTAATGGTGTAGCAGTTCCTTTTTTGATACTATACCATTCATTGCCTCGTTTTAAATTGCGAAGCACATTCATTGGTTTTTCGTTGGTCCAATCTGATAACATCAACACCAATTCCTTATCATATTTTAAGGTTTGTTCTTTTGGCTTAATAACAATTGAACCAAAAACTCCACTTTGTTCTTGCAACATGGTATGTGAATGATACCAATAAGTCCCAGAATGTTTAATAGGAAATTCATATTTAAGTGTATGTCCAGGTTCTACAGGTGGTGTTGTTAGATAGGGAACGCCATCATAGAAATTGGGCAATAACAAACCATGCCAATGCACCGATGTTTCTTCGCTCATTTCATTTTTCACGTAAATCACAGCATATTCCCCCTCTGTAAATTCTAAAGTGGGTCCAGGAATTGTACCATTAACAGTCATCCCTTTAATTTGTTTACCTGCTTTGTTTACTATTTCTTCCTTGATGGTTAAAGTGTATTCGTGGATAGGTAAATTATCAACATTTCCCTCCACCGACTGTCCAAAAACTGAACTCAGCGGAATTAGTAATACGATTATTATATGTTTGATGATTTTCATTTTTCTGTTTTTCATTTTTCTGTTTTTTATAGTTATTATTTAGGAAGTTTGCATTAATTTTGATCTATTTTACAACTGCACTTAGTGTAGTTTTATATATTTCAAATAATTTTCTTGGGATTCAAAATAAGCTACATCTCCTTCTGCTTTCATTACCACAATATAAGCTTCAGTTTTGTCTACTGGTTTTTTACTAAAAGGATCTATTCCTATTCTGGCAGTTTCATCGTTGGTTAATTTACCTACACACATTTCGCAGCAACCATAATACGTTTTACCGTTTACAGGTACTGGTATTTGAGTCTTTCCCATATAGGCATCGTTTACCATGCAGACTAGTTCATTAGGAACATGAGAACCAACTTGTTCATTTTGTGTATTTTCAGTTTTATCCTCTATTGTGTTTTCAATTAAGGATTCACTATTTTCCGCTTTCTTTATTTCGTTTTTACAACTAACTATGGTAAAGGTTGTAAGTGCTATAATAATTGTTTTTCTTATCATAATTCCTCTTTTTATGGTGTTGGATTATTCTGTTTATTTGTTTTTATCGTTATTCATAATGTTGTTATAGTCCTTTATTATTTAATTAACTTGTTTTTTATTCCTCTTCGATGGTTTTGATGTACATAAATAAAACTTGATATGTTCATCATTAAGGGTGTCTGCAGTCATTAGTAATGGATCTAATTTCATCTTGTGGATTAAATTTACTATTATTGTTTGATTACTGCTTTTATAATTTCAAACTTCTTAATCTTAGTGCATTTACTATTACAGAAACTGAACTAAAACTCATTGCCAAAGCTGCTATCATAGGAGAAAGTAAAATCCCGAAAAATGGATATAAAACTCCGGCTGCAATTGGCACACCTAAAACATTGTAGAAAAAGGCAAAAAACAAATTTTGTTTAATGTTACTCATTACTGCGTGGCTCAATTTTTTGGCTTTCACAATACCTTGTAAATCGCCTTTTACTAAAGTTATTTTAGCACTTTCTATCGCCACGTCAGTTCCGGTACCCATGGCAATTCCGATGTCTGACTGTGCTAATGCAGGGGCATCGTTGATGCCGTCTCCTGCCATCGCGACAATTTTTCCGAGGGATTGGAGGCGCTTAATTTCATTTAGTTTGTCTTCGGGGAGGGCTCCTGCGATGAATGAACTAAGATCGAGTTCGGCAGCGACGGCTTTTGCGGTGTTTTCATTGTCGCCCGTTATCATTATTACTTCAACACCCTGACGCATCAGTTCTTTTATTGCTTCTTTGCTTGTTTCTTTTATCTTGTCTGTAATGGTTACAAAACCCAAAGCAACCCCATCGATGGAAATATAAGAAACTGTTTTTCCTAGTTTTTGTTCGGCTACAATTTTATTTTCCAATTCATCAGAAACTGTGGCGTTCACTTGTTCCATTAGTTTTTTATTTCCGAGGGCCACTTTTTTATTGGTTACCGTCCCAATAACTCCTTTTCCAGCAATGGCTTCAAAATCGTTGACTTCGATTAATGAAATATTTTTTGCTTTTGCAAAATTGACTACGGCTTGCGCCAATGGGTGTTCGCTGTACTGATTTAAAGAAGCGATATTTTGCAATAGCCCATTTTCGTCATTTTGTAAGGAGAACACTTTTTCGACAGAAGGTTTTCCTTCGGTAATGGTACCTGTTTTATCAGTTATCAGAACATTTACCTTGTTCATATTCTCTAATGCTTCAGCATTTTTTATCAAAACACCTGATAGTGCTCCTTTACCTACGCCGACCATTACCGACATTGGTGTGGCTAATCCCAAAGCACAAGGACAGGCAATTATTAATACTGCAATGGCATTGATAAAACCATAGACTAGGGCAGGTTCCGGTCCAAATTTTGCCCAAAC
>NCET01000456.1 GCA_002280815.1 Flavobacteriales bacterium 32-34-25
TAATGAACAACAAAAAGAAGGAATTGAGAATCCTATTTATTATTGGATACCTTCTATCGCTCCTAGCGGAATGACTTTCGTTACTGGCGATAAATATCCGGACTGGAAAGGGCATTTATTAGTAGGTTCGCTAAAATTTCAATATTTAGAATTGGTGAAATTAAATGGTGAAAAAGTCATTGGAAGACAAAAAGTTGCTACTGATATTGGTCGTTTACGAAGTGTGACACAAGCTCCTGATGGCTACATTTACATTGGCGTAGAAGGAAAAGGAATTCTAAAAATTATCCCTAATTAAACTTATAAAAAATCAAATTGATGATTACTAAATTCACTTTCGGATTTACTTTGTTAGCATCCGCTTTTTTCTATTTTTCGAATACTAATTCTGATTTTGGTTCGAAAACAAATTACATTTCAATAATAGAACAACCGCAAACGTCTTTGCAAAAAAGCATGGCTAGAGGCAAAGAAGTCTATACTGAATTTTGTATCCAATGCCACTTGGCTAATGGAAAAGGAAACGGAACTACTTTTCCGCCTTTGGACGGATCCAATTGGTTAAAAACGAAAATATCCGAAAGTATTCATGCGGTAAAATACGGTCAGAAAGGCGAAATTTTGGTCAACCAGAAAAAATACAATGCAATGATGCCACCCATGGGTTTAAGCGATGAAGAAATTGCCGACGTAATGAACTATGTGCTAAATTCTTGGACTAATAAGAGCAAAAAAATGATTACTGTAAAGGAAGTCGCTTTGGTAAAACCTTAAAAAAAATCAACAAACTTTAACAACACAATAGTTCTTCAAAACAGAAAGCACGGTCGAAAATACGCTACATTTGTATAAACACCAATGACTTTTTTATGAAAAAATATGCTTTAGCACTGTTGATTAGTCCCTTTTTATTTTTCCTTTTTACCAATTGCAATAAAAATAAATCCAGTACTGAAGAAACAACTAGCAATGACAGCGTAGCAGTAAAAGTAGATTCGCTTGAAAAGAAAGCAATCACTACCATTGATACTACCGATTTCAACCGAAGAATGATTGCATTAGCGAATAAAGACACCACCGGAATGTGGCCTGTAAAAACGCCTTATCCTTTGCCAGGTGCTTTGTTACCCTACAACCGAATTATTGCTTTTTACGGAAATTTATATTCGAAAAGAATGGGTGTTTTAGGGGAGTATCCCAGAGCCGAAATGATTGAAAAACTACAAGCAGAAGTAGCCAAATGGCAGGCAGCTGATTCTAGTGTAACCACTATTCCTGCTTTGCATTATATTGCAGTTTCTGCTCAAGCCGCTTCTGGAAAAGCAAACCGACACAATATGCGAATGCCTTTTAAACAAATTGATACCGTTTTAAGTTGGGCAAAACCCATAAACGCTATAGTTTTTTTGGATATTCAAGTAGGACATAGCACGGTTAAAGAAGAAGTAAGTCAACTTGAAGAAAAGCTTGCTTTACCCAATGTTCATTTAGGTATCGATCCTGAATTTTCGATGAAAAGTGGTCATGTTCCAGGCACAAAAATTGGAACGATGTCTGCCGATGATATTAATGATGCCATCGATATTTTGGCTCGAATTGTCCGCGAAAACAAATTGCCTCCAAAAATATTAGTTGTTCATCGTTTTACTCAAGGGATGGTGACTAATTACAAAGCCATCAAAACAGTTCCTGAAGTTCAAATTGTGATGCACATGGACGGTTTTGGAAGTCAGGTTTTAAAACGTTCTACTTATTTGAGGTACATTTACAGAGAACCGGTTCAGTTTACGGGCTTTAAATTGTTTTATAAAAACGATAATTGGAACGACTGGAAAATGTACACTCCAGAGCAATTATTAGAATTTTCGCCAAAACCAAGTTACATTCAGTTTCAATAATTTTAGCGTATTCCAAAATGAAAAAATGGATATTTTTAGG
>NCET01000087.1 GCA_002280815.1 Flavobacteriales bacterium 32-34-25
AATTATCAAGAAATGATAGAAGATTGGGCTAATGATATTATTCTTGCCCTTGAAAAAGAAGATAAGGCAATTATTGCAATTGATACCTTAGAATGTGATGCTGTTGATGATATTCCGTCTAGAATTAAGGAAGTTTTTGCAACAGCAGTAAAGAAAGTGCTTGAAAAAGTAAATTTGGAAGAATTATTGATAGAAGGTGGTGCGACGGCTTATTCGATTATTGAACATTTAGAATATAAAAAGTTTTACCCTGAGCAGGAATTAGCACAAGGGGTAATAAGAATGAAAATAGAACAAGTAAAAGAAATGCATTTAACCCTAAAACCAGGAAGTTATCAGTGGACTGATTCTGTCTGGAAATTTTAATTTTTTTAAATTATGAATGAATCTTCGTTACATTTTATTGATTATTTTATTATTGCGTTGTCATTAGTCGTTACCTTTTTGTTTGGTGTGATTTTTTCTAAAAAACAAACCAGTACCGAACAATATTTTGCCGCAGGCGGAGATATTCCAGCTTGGGCAATTGGGATGTCTATATTTGCAACCTTAATCAGTAGTGTGACGTTTTTGGCTTATCCTGGCGAAGGATATAAGTCGAACTGGATTCTTCTTGTTCAAGGTTTTATGGTGCCGGTAGTGCTGTTGTTTTCCATTCGGTTTATTGTGCCTTTGTATCGCAACGTTATTGGTTTAAGTGCCTACGAATATTTTGAAAAACGCTTTGGTTATTTAGCCAGAGTTTACGGTTCATTAGGCTTTATTTTTGCTCATTTTTCTAAGATGGGTTCAGTATTGTTTCTTTTATCCTTAGCCTTGTCTTCTATGACAGGGGTTGATCCATTAGCTATAATTTGGGTGATTGGAATCGCTATTATTTTTATTACGCTTTTTGGCGGAATGGAAGCGGTAATTTGGCTAGATGTTATACAAGGTTTTTTATTGATTTTAGGAGGAATAGTAGCCATTGTAGTCATTATTTTAAAAACCGATGGTGGAGTTGGAGCTATTGTGGATTATGCTGTTGACCATAATAAAATAGGTTTTGGTCCTTATGATTTTGATTTTGTTAATCTTACTTTTTGGGTTATGGTTATCAATGGTATTTTTTATGCCATTCAAAAATATGGAGCTGATCAAACCATTGTACAACGTTATCTTACTGCTAAATCAGACAAAGATGCTATAAGAGCTTCGATTATGGGAATTGCTATTACGGTTCCTGTTTGGATTGCTTTTATGTTTATTGGTACTGCTTTGTTTTCGTTTTATGCTTTAAATTCACATTTGGGATTGCCAGAAGGTATCAAACCCGATGCTGTTTTTCCTTACTTTATCACCACACAACTGCCTCCGGGGTTAATAGGTTTAATTTTATCGGCCTTGATTGCCGCAGCCATTTCTAGTTTAGATGCCGATTTGAACTGCTTGGCCGCTGTAGGAGTAGACGATTATTATAAAAGAATTGTTCCGAATAGCTCAGGAATGGATCAACTTCGAATGGGGAAAATTCTAGTAGTAGTAGCTGGATTAGCAGCTATTATGGTAGCTACAATTTATGTGTATGCTGGAGAAAATGAAGGGATTTTGTCAACAGTTTTTATGTTGTATGCTATCTTCTCAGGTGGAATTGCGGGAATGTTGTTGTTAGGACTTTTTGTAAATAGAGCCAATAGAAGAGGATTAAATGTGGGTATTGTTGCCTGTATTTTATTTACAGGATTTGCTTTGTTGACATCTACTAAAACAGGTACAGGAGTCGATAGACAACTATTGTTAGATATGGGGAATTATAATTTTACCCAACACAAATACATGTTAGGCGTTTACAGTCATTTTATATTGTTTTTTGTAGGCTGGCTGGCTAGTTATTTCTTTCCAAAGGTTGAGGTGCCTAATAATCTTACCTATTATGGTTATTTAGAAAAAAAGAGAAAAGGATTGATTTAAAAAAAGAATATTCAATTGTAAAAAAGCCTTAGTTGTTTAGAAAATAACTAAGGCTTTTTTATGTATTTTTATCAAAAATAAGACAAACTAAAGTTGGAATAATTAACTCCTATTTAAGAAATTAGGTCTTACTTTTGTATGATAAAATAATGATTATTCAACTAATAGAAAATAAACGGAGTCTAAAATGAAAGATCAAATTAAGAAATTTTTAAACGAGGAACAAGATCCTAAAGCCATAGAAAAAATCACTTCAAAGCTGAATGATTTATTGATGAAGAACGAAGAAATAGGTTATATAGGCGTTCAAAAAAAGCCAGCAATTACTGTTTTTCCAGATAGTATTGTTCTGACCAATAAAAGAATCATTATTTGTCAACCTAAAAATTTAGGACTTTCGATGGATTTTGTGGATTATACCTGGGATCAAATCGAAGGCACTTTTGTAAAAGAAAATATCTTAGGTTCAGAGTTTTCTTTTTCGACCAAAACCGACATGACGGTTTCCATAGATTATATTCCGAAAACTCAGGCTAGAAAGATTTTTACTTATGCTAAGGAGCAATTGGATATTTTAAAAACAGGATCTGTACAGAGTAACGCAGCCATTACCGAAGAATCTGCAGAAGAAATTGAAGAAATAGAAACCGAAGAGGTGACTCATTATGCCGAAATAATGCCTGCAGTTTCTCATTATACGGAGCCTATTCAGGAAGATACCGCTGCATCAATTGAAAAACCTACAAGCGAATTGACACAAGACGAACTTTTTGCAAAACTTCAGAATTACAAAAAACTTCTCGATAATGGATTGATTCTTCAAGGAGAATACGACGCTTTCAAAAAAGAGATTTTGAGTTTGATGTAGTTTTAGCAAATTATATAGAATGGGTTTTTAAGCCGTTTTTAAAATAGAAAAAGACATTAATTATGCCAATACTTCTAAGTTATCTAAATAGACTGCTAGGTTTGGTGTGGATAGCATTTGAAATATTAATCTAAACAAAAAATTAATAGTATGGAAAAGTTACAATTTAAAGTAAGCATTAATGCAGCTGTGACCAAGATATATGATTTTATGCTTGGCATTAACAGTAAATCAACTTATGAGCAATGGACTGCTTTGTTTCACGCTACATCTAGTTATGAAGGAAGTTGGGGCAAGGGAGATAAAATTCTATTTATTGGAATAGATGAGAAAGGAGAAAAGGGAGGTATGGTTTCCAGAATAGCCGAAAACATTCCCAACCAATTTGTCTCTATTCAACATTATGGTCTTTTAAAAGGGGATAAGGAAATTACCGAAGGACCAGAAGTAGAAAAATGGGCAAACGGATTTGAAAACTATAGTTTTGAAGAAAACAACGGAACAACAACCGTTACAGTTGACTTAGATACCACTAAAGATTTTGTAGATTATATGAATCAGAGCTATCCCAAAGCACTTGAGAAGTTGAAAAAAATATGTGAACAATAGCAATTTCTGGAATGTATTAGAAAGACAAAGAGATAATTCAGCTTCTAATCATTTTTTGACAATAGGTTTTGTCTAGAGCTAGTTTTGTGGTTTTGATAATTTTTTCAAATTCAAATTCGTGTTTGAATGCTTCAGTTAAAATATTAAACCCTTTTTTGCAAAACTTCAGAATTGCAAAAATAATCTTGACAACCGATTGATTCTTCAAGGGAAGTACGACACTTTAAAAATATATTTAAAATTAAAAAGTCGAAAGCAGTATATCTGTTTTCGACTTTTTATAGTAAGTAAAATAAACTTAGAATATACCAATGTAGTGGTTTCCTGGTTTGTTAACCAGTTTAGCTCCTTTAGTTACCGTGCCAGTTTTACTGTTTAAGATGTAGATGTTACCATCTTTCCCTACTGGAGTAACAGCAATAAATACTTCGTCTCCATTAACAACAAAACCTTGGTATTGACTAAAGTCAAGATCTGCGTCATAAGGAATTCCTTCTACAAGAGTAGCTGTTTTTGTGTTTAGATTTACACGGGCAACAAACCCTTGGTCATCGGCATTATCGTGAGTGTAAAGGATATAAGCAATTCCGTCACCAGCATATCTCCAAGCGTCTACATAGGTACCTGTTATGCCTAATGCAGTATCTAGATTAAAATTATAAGAGTTGTCGTATTGATTGTTTTGGTCGATTCTTAGGATTCGCGAACCACCATTGTCTCTTTGAGTGGCTTGGTAAATATTACCATCTTCTGCTAAAAAGGCATTGAAACTACGGTAACCATTAGTATTTCCTACACTTACAGTAGAAGAAATTACAGTTGGGTTTTCTAATGAAGGATAATCTACAACTACTGATTTAGCTGATATTTTTGTGTAATCGGTATTGTCAGCTGTACCAGTTGCTGGGTTGTGCTTTCCTTTTCCGACACCAATAATCAATTTGTTTTTTGCTTTGTTCAATACAACTCCATCTAAGCGTGAAATATAATGCCCTAAAGCTTCTTCAGTTTGTGAAAATGGAATTTCATATTGCTTGTAGGTGTTGATTAAAACATCTTGTAAATGTAATGACAATACAGTAGATCTTCCTCTGGTGTGTTTGTAAGTTACTCCATCTGCTTCAGTAGTTACGGTAACGTTAGAAAGGTTTACCGCTATACCAGTTTGATCTCCATCAAATAATTTCAACCAGCGAGGAGATGCGGTAGCATAAGCAGAGATGTTTACTTTTACGTCTTCTTCGGCAAAATTATTTCCTCCGTTTACGGTATATCTTGAGAATTCTCCTCCGTTTGGACCAGTGTAGGCAATGTTAAAAAGAGTGTTTCCGTCTTCAGAAGATTGTAAACGAGCTGTTCTTTGTGATCTCACGTGAAAACCATCGTCATAAACATTGATTGATTTTTCAGGATTTTTGGCATCTTCCAGACTTACTCCATATACCATAGTTCCACCGTTACCGTCTCCTGGATTAGTACCCATTAAAGCTCCAGCTACTGTGATTTTACGTTCGGTATTCCCTAGGTCAATAGAGTCTACTTGATTGTTGTCGTTTTCACAACTGCTTAAAGAAAATGCTGCTACTACAGCTGCACACATAAAAAGATTAAAAATTCGATTTTTCATATTGTGTTTATTTAAAAATTATTGATTGTATAGTTTAGTTTCAGGTAAAAAGCTCTACCTGGTTTTTGAACGGCAAAGTTGTCGTAGGATTCTTGGTTAAAAATGTTTTTCGCATCAAAACTTACCACAAATTTTTTATTAGGAAATACATAACTGGCACCTAAATCTTGCACCAATTGAGCAGGTGTCATAAAATGTTCTGATTCTACCCAGATAGTATTAAAAGGGTGAACATAACCGCAATAATAAAATAAGTTCAATACTGAATTCTTTTTAATTATGTCTTTCAGGGTGTACTGTAGGTTTCCATTAGCAGTAAAAAAAGGTTCGTTTGGAATTTGCACATTGTATCGGGTACTAAGAAATTGACCGTTTTCGGCATATTTGTTTTTGTATAATGATCTAAATTTGGACAGATTGAACATAATGTTCAATTTGTCATTGAATGTATAATTCATTTCTGCTTCAAATCCGATTGCTTGGGTAGCGTTAAGATTTTCAAAAGGAAATGTTTCTACTGCCGATACAGGTCTGTCATTTGATCTGACAACAATTTTGTCCTTGGTATTTCGGACAAAACCAGCACCCGAAAATGAGATCTTATGCTTATTTATTTTATCGGGATTAAATCTAAAACCTAAATTAAAATTATTACTAATTTCAGGTCTCAGGTTTGGATTTCCAACTAGGTTTTCGCCCTGATCACCAAATACTTCTCTCTCTGAAGGCATTTTTACCGCTTTTTCTCCAGATCCAAGGATAACCAATGATGGTAGGATAGAATAAGCGGCTGCAAATCCCTGACCTGTAGTTGTTCTAAAATCATCAGTTACGTCTTCCACACGTATTGTTTGCCCATTGACAACAACAGCTCTCGGATCCATTCGATTGACTTTCTGCTGGTAAAATTTTCCAAAAAGATTAATTTTTAATCGACTCTCAAAGCCTTGCATTTCATAGGATAAAGAGGAAACATTTTTAGTAATACTACTTGTAGCTTCATAATTGTTTTCTAAAATAGTACGCATTTCATCATAATCTTTTCTATCGGCAGTATAGAATAAGTGATTAAGCTCTATTTTGTGATTTCTTGCAAGTCGGTATTGAAAATCGGATCGAATATTGGTGATTTTTCGATCAATAGTACTCATTGTAGGACGACCTTGTTGTGCACCACTTTGGGTAAGTAAAGGATTTCCATGTAAATCAAGTACTTTTTCATTGAACCAATTGTAGGCCCATTTTACGGTGTCTTGTATGTATTCATTTTTGTTACTGTGTACTCCGTTAAAGGTGAATTCTAATCCTTTGGTAAAAATGTTTTTCTTATTGTAATTCACAGTTAGTACATGTGATTGCGATTCTGTAAACCTGTCTTTGTACGGAGTTGACATGTATTGACCGTGCTGTACTTCTTTGTATCGGTCTGAACCAATGTAGCCAATCATAAAATTATCGGCCCATTTTACATCGGTGTATCCCAGTTCCGTACGCGAGCCAAAAGATTTGAAAGCATCGTTAAAACGTTTGGCTCTTACATTTTCTACACGACCATTACCGAGGGTATTGTTAACCCATTTTCCCCAAACTTCGTAGTTGTTGTCTGAATAAGTATAAAATCCAGATGCTTTTACTGTGAATCCCGTTTTAGCATCACGATACATTCCGTTTATATCAGCTTGGGTTGTGTTAAACGAACCATAAGATAGCGAAGCACTCAAATTATTCTTTAGACCTCCTTTTTTCAGGATAATGTTTATTGCCCCGCCCAGATAATCACCAGATAGATTTGCAGGTAAGACTCCTTTGTAAATTTCGATACGTTCAATCATTGCCGGAGGAATCGTATTTAAACTAAAAGAAGAACCGTAGGTAGAAATATCGATACCATCAATAAAAATACCAATAGAGCTTCCTGCCATACCGTTTAGATTGTATTCAACAAAGGAACCTAAACCACCATTTTGACGCACTCTCACTCCGGCACTTTGGTTCAACAATTCGTTGGTTTGTATGTTTCGTAATGACGCTTCTTTAGTTTCAATAACATTTACTGCAAAACCTTTAGTTTCTATTTTCTGTTTGTGTGATTTCCCTTTTACACTTACATCTTTTAATTCTTCTGCTTCTTGAGTTTCTTTCTTGATTTTCTTTTCTGTCTTCGTCAGTTTCTCATTCACCATTTTTTCCTGAGAAATAACAGCGAAACTAAGTAAGAGAAGTAAGCTAGAAAAAAGTAGTTGTTTGTTCATTATTCGATATAATATGTTTTTTTATTAAAAAACTATTCTTAATTAGATTTATTATAAATAACTTTGCCGCAAAAGTACTATCAGCATCCAGAAGATGAATAGGGAAAAACGGATTATTACATTGTAAAAACGGATTATTATTTTGAGATTCAAATCGAACATTTTAGGACAGCAAGAACCCCTCATATTGATTGAGACGGGGGATTGTTACAATCAAAATAGTCCGTTTGTAGAAGAGAAGATCATTATCAAAAACGATGGAATTGAAGAAATCACGATTCATAATCAATTTACCGAAGAGATTTTGATTATGGATATTAAAATGTTTTTTGCAACTGAGCAAAGCATTCATCACGAAATGATTGGCGAGTCGATAGTAATGAATTTTATTTGTTCAAATAATTTAGAAACCCATATAGATCAGGTAGAAAGTGACTCATTTTCGACTGAGAACACCCATAATATTTTGTACGCCTCAAAGTTGAAAGCTACTTATAAAATTCCTGCATTGGAAGAAATAAATTGCTTATCCATTATTTTATCGCCTGACTTTTATTCGAAATTAATTAACGAAGATTGGGCACTACATAAAAAATTCTCTAAAAACATCAATCAGAAAAAAACGGGCTATTTAACACCTAAATATGCTCCTTTCAATTCGGGAATTCAATGGATAATTCACGAAATTAAAAATTGCACTTACGAAGGTTCGATGAAAAAAATGTATTTGGAAGCTAAAATCAAAGAATTGCTGATTTTTCAATTGGATTCATTAATTGAAAAACCTCAAACTAAGGAACAAATAGGTGAGGAAGAGATGAGCAAACTTTTGAAAGCCAAATTAATTTTAGAAGAAAACTTTACCAATGCGCCTTCACTTTCCGAGCTTTCTAGATTAATATCACTCAATGAGTTTAAACTTAAAAAAGGTTTTAAGGCTTGTTTTAAAACCACTATAAAAAGTTATGTTACCCAACTCAGGATGGAATATGCCAAAGATTTATTTAAAAATGAAGCTTCTAATGTGGGCGAAGTAGCTTATAAATGTGGGTATAAAGATGTGTCGCATTTTTCGGCAGCCTTTAAGTTTTTCTATGGTTTTACTCCTGCCAGTTTCAGGAAAATTAATTTGAGTGCTAAAATCTACCTTTTGTATTGGGATTTTTTTGATATACTTTATCTAGACTTTCTTTCGGTTGATTTCTGTTTTGTTTAAACTTTTTCTTTTCTAATGTTATTTTATTGTAATTAAAATCTTTCTTACAGTTTGGATTCATAACAATAGCTTAATTTTTTTCAGGGTTTAACTTAATGAATGGCGACTAGTTTTGCCACAAATTAATTAAAATAACAACAATGAAAAAAAATTATTTAGTCGTGATGTTTTTTTTACTGGCACTTGCAGGTTATGCTCAAAAAGGAGTGATATCTGGAAAAGTGTTAGATTATGATGACAAAATGCCTTTGCCGGGTGCAATGCTTCTGTTAGAAGGAATGAATAAATATACTATTTCTGACTACAACGGTCGTTATGAGTTTTTAAATGTTCAAGAAGGTTCTTATACTGTAAAAGTTTCTTATATAGGATATACAGCTGGATCGGCTACG
>NCET01000088.1 GCA_002280815.1 Flavobacteriales bacterium 32-34-25
ATCAAAAGTCACTAAATGATTTCCTACATCAATAGTTCTATCTGTAAAGTAGGACCCCCAATACTCTAAAAACTGACCATCCCATAAATTTGAAATTGGATAAGCATTATTTATTGTTGTTGCATCATTAGGCAGTTTAACTCCAACAAAACCAGATTTAGGCATCAACTGTTCAAATAATGGCTCAATATTAGTTACCAAAGTATCGGTGTAATTCAACCATTTGTCTCTAACCACAATTGCAAATTCCTGCTCAACAGGTTCAAAACCTCTTAAACTTTGTTTTACCTCATCTACCGAAGTATAGATACTGGTACGAAGTGGTACCCAGTCTCCTTGAATATTTTTTTGCATCACTAAAATACCTATTTCTTCTTTTGTAGGGTTATCAGCAGTAATTCGAATACCTCCAAAATCAGGCTGAGCAATTAATGAGTCATAAATATCAAAAATTGGAGCTTTTAATGGAGCTACTGTAACTGAAACAGGTTTAGATTCGGCTTCGCTTCTATTAACAGCATAAACTTTGACTTCATTGGTAGATTGCCCGGTAAAACCTTCTAGAAGCATCGAATTAGAATAATAAGAAGCTTTAACTTCCATCGGAGTTCCATTCTCTAAAGTATATCTAGCAACAACATACAACAAATCTTCGTCTGATGGCAAAGTATAAGTCAGTTTTGCTTTTCCTGGTAAATTCTCAATTACAACATTTGTTACCTCAGCTGGTGCATTAGAATTACTTTCTAAAGGCTGAGGTCCCTGATCTTCTGCACAAGACACAAAGCTTACAATTAGAGACAACATAAATATCCTTAGGGATGATTTTATAATTCGTTTCATAATTTTATTTTTTTATATAATTATTACCAACCTAGATTTTGAACCAAGTTAGGATTTCTAATAAGTGTTGTTTCTTCAATAGGCCAAAAATAATCTCTAGGTGCTACAAAACGTTGTTGACTTAATGTTACTATTTGATAATAACTAGCCTCTGAAACACCAAAAACATTCCAACCCTTTACTGGTTCATTAAACTCCTGAGTTGCTTTTTTCCAACGTCTAATGTCCCAATAATTTTTGCCCTCAAAAGCCATTTCAATACTACGTTCTCTATGGATAATCTCACGCATTCCCTCTTTAGTAGCATATTTAGCTGGATTATTAGAAAAATTTGTCCAGGAATCAACAACACCATTTAACCCGGCACGGGTACGAATAGCATCTACATATTCCAACACCTCAGATGTCGCTGCAGTTCCTTCGGCTTCATTAAGTGCTTCGGCATACATTAAATACAAATCAGCCAAACGCAATTCAGGCCAGGCATAATCTTTATACATCGTTCCACCTCCAAAAGTTTGCTCCCAATTGATGAGTTTTTTAATATAATAACCTGTTACGTTAAAATCAAAAGCATCTGAACTACCCGCATAATCTTGGAATTTAGCTCGTATCACTTCTTTTGTTTCATCAGATCCACTAGATGATTTATAGAAAATAGCACCATCGAAACCTAAATCGGCATAAAAACGAGGCTCACGATCAAAATTTATAACTGAGGTTCTATAGCCTTCTTTTATATTGAATTTATCGGCTGCAGTAGCTTCTCTTAATTCAGTAATATCTCCAAAAGTCAAGGTTTTATCCTCTTCAATAGGCACTCCATTTTTAGTATAAAAATTCATTGCCGATTCTAAAGTCGGTGAGAATATTTTTCTCGCCTGAGAATGATTAACAGTAGTAGCCAAAGGCATCATACAAAGTCGTTGTAATTCATAAGTACGACTGTTTGGATTTGCCCATATCAATTCGTCATTCCAACGTTCCGTTACAGCCTGAGTAATATCTAGCTTGGTTTTTGCAGTTTGAGAAATCGTGAACCCAACATCACTTTTATAGAATATTTGATGTCCATTAGCCTCAGCAACATCTATCGCCTCTTTTGCAGCATCAGAAGCTTTCTTCCATTTAGTAGCATCATACACCTGATTAAACAAAGGAGTTCCATCCTTAGCATTTAATCCTGCCATATCTGTGTTCCCATTAAATAAAGGACTAGCAGCCATCAATAACAATTCGGCTTTTATACCTAAAGCTACTGGTCTCGTAATTCTACCCAACTCATTTTGAGTATCTGCAATTATAGGAGGCAGTCCAATTGCAGCCTCGTCTAACAAACTCACTAAATAATCAACAGTTGAATCAATAGGCTCTCTTGCTACCTGAATCTGATCGTTTGATGCGTCTATTGGAAGATTAACACGAATAACAGGAATTGGTCCGTACATACGCATCAAATAATAATGATAATAAGCTTTTAGAAATTTAGCCTCAGCTAACCATCTTAAACGCTCTCCTTCGGCCAAATCCGGCACCTTAGTTCTGTCTTCTACATTTTCAAGAAAAACATTGCAATGTCTAATTCCGTCAAAAAGAGGATATCGATCTCCAGGCCCAGCTGCTTGATAATTACCTTCCCAGGCATTCATATAAGAATTTGATTTTCTTTGCGTACCCGTTGCAATATTAAAGGCATAACTGGTAACAGACGCACGATTAGCTGAAACCCAAGTTTCATCTCCTGCTAACATTCCTATATTATATATTCCATCCCCATTTTTAGGAATATATGCATAACAGGTAAACAAATACTTTTCGGCTTCATTTCGCAACTTAAACGCATTATCCAATGTAGAAATATTATCCGGAACAACATCTAAAAAACTATTATCACAGGATTCTAATCCTAAAGAACAAAGCACTACCATTGATACTCCAAAAACTTTTTGAAGTTTTTGGAAACTTTTATTTACTATACTATTTTTAGTTTTCATACTTCTTTTTTTTAAAAATCAACTTTAAGTCCCAAATTATAAACGGATTGAATTGGGTATCCTAAACCACTACCGCCCATCTCTGGATCCCACAACTTAAATTTACTCCAAACAGCAAGATTGTTACCACTAAAATAAATTCTTAAACCTTTAATTCCTATTTTAGAAGTAAACGCTTCTGGAGCATTATAACCAGCTTCTATCGTTTTTAATCTCAAGAAAGCACCATTTCGCATCCACCAGGTTGATACCTGATTATTATTCTCAACAAAGGTGTTACTTAATCTAGGCCAGAAAGCATATAGATTGTCTTCCGACCAGTGATCTTGAGCCACAACATCTAATAAATTATTTTGATATGGTCCATTTAGTACAAATGGAGCTATGTTTTCAGGATTTATAAAGAAAGAGGTACGCGCAACACCTTGAAAGAAAACACTAAAATCAAATTTCTTATATCCTACTGTACCTCCAAAACCATACACTATTTCTGGCGAAGTTGGGTTTCCAATAGGCACCTTATCTGCTTCAGTAATCTCACCATCTCGATTAACATCACGGTATTTAATATCACCACCTGAATAATCTCCAAATTGGGTAGGTGAATTATCCACCTCATTTTGATCTACAAACAAACGTTCAGCAATATAACCATAATTTCGATTGAAATTTTGACCTATTCTGGAACGATACGCCATTTCTTCAGGAAAACTAAGTTCATCAAATACCTTAATTTTATTAGTAGCATACGTAAAATTCCCTCTCAATTGTGTGTACCAATCATTATTGAATTGTTTGTTGTAAGTAACTGCAACATCCATTCCCTTACTTTCAATTTCACCAAAATTTGTGAACGGTTCATAAGTCAATCCCATTGTTGCACCAATGAAAGATCTATCTTGAAGTACATTAGTGCGATTTTGCTTATAAATATCAACTACAAAATTTAAAGATTTAAACAATTCTAAATCCATACCTAAATTGATTTGCTTGGATTCTTCCCAACCTATTTTATTATTTGCAAATTTTTGAATAGATACACCTGGTTGATAATATCCATATTGTTCCCCAAAAGCTGATCCATAATTACCATCTCCAATAGTTACACTTGATAAATAAAAGAAACGATCTATTGTATTACCTATTTTATCATTCCCCACTAAACCATAAGTGGTACGAATTTTAAAATTAGTCACTACATCCTTAATAGGTTCCCAGTATTTCTCATTAGAAATATGATAGGCCAAACCAAATGAAGGAAAAAAACCATAACGATTTCCTTGCGCAAATCTCTCCGATCCATTGTAACCAAAATTAAACTCAGCAAGATATTTACTATCAAAACCATAAGTAAACCTACCTGAAACCCCTTGATTTCTAGCTGGTAAAGAGCTCTCTACAGTTCCTGAATTTCCTTGTTCATAACTAGACAACAAGTTAACTAACATACCTGATACGGCATGTTTTTCATTAAAAGTTCGATTATAATTAACAGCTGTTTCAAGATAGATACGAGAGTCTAAATCTTTTCTCCCTTGAGCATAATTTAAAAACTCTGTTCCTACAGTACCTACAGATCCAGGACCTCCATCATTCAGCACATCTAATTCTAGCTCTCCTGTAACAGGACTTATAAAAGATTGGTAATAAAAAGGATTGTATTGTCTGGAAACATCAAAATAAGAATACCTTTTTACGTAGCCCATTGCTCTGGCAGTAAGTCCCGGAGTTAACTCTTTTAAATCTTGATGTAACTCTACTTGTGCCTGTATAGTAGAAGCTTTGGAAACCTGATATCCACGAACCATTTCAGCATAAGGATTGACTAAAATTGAACCTGTAGTTCCCCCAGACAAAGCCCCTCCAAATAATGGATGCTCAATATATGGTAAATAACTGGAAGGATATACCTTAGCAAATGCCACAGGGTTAGACCACATACTTAGATTAAAAATACGAGCTCCTCCCCCTACAGGCCCATTATAATCATCAAACTGTCCGTAAAGACGAACAATAGCTTTAGTAGTAGGCGTTAATGTCATATCCACATTAGAACGCAAAGAATAATTTCTTAATTTAATATTTGAATTAAAATTATTCAAACCATCTACCTTCAACACACCGTTATCAACATTGTAAGTACCCGCAACATAATACCTCGCTTTTTGCCCACCACCACTTACACTAATATTGTATCCTTGGTTAACAGTATAATCTTTAATTAATTCGTCTATCCAATTGTTACTTGGATATAAATACGGATCATCTCCGGCAATTGTTCTGTCAATTTTACTTTGACTATATATATCTCCAAGTAATGGATTACGTGTTCGTACAGCTTCATTAGCTAATCTCATATAGGTAATATTGTCTGCAAAATTAAAATTCCTGGAATTAGACGACATTCTGGTTTCTGAACGAAAACTAAATTTAGTGATACCATCTTTACCCATTTTAGTGGTGATTAATACCACTCCATTAGCTCCACGAGCACCATATACTGCAGCAGCAGCAGCATCTTTCAATACTGAAAAAGTATCAATATCATCTGGCTGTAATCTTGCCATATCCGTTGAAGTAGATTCAATACCGTCGATTAATATCAATGGATTAGAAGATCCTGAGCCAAATGAGCCTAAACCACGAATAAAAAAGTCTGAATTATCACGACCCGGCTCTCCACTTCTTTGATAAGCAACCATACCTGCAATTCTTCCTGCCAACATGTTCGTTAAGTTACTGGTAGGCCCTTTTAATTCTTTAGGATTAATTGTTGTAATTGAACTCACCATACTGGTTTTTTTCTGAGTTCCAAAACCTACAACAACTACCTCTTTCAAACCTTCCATACTAGGTTTTAAATTCACTTCAAAAACTGATTTTGTTAAGATCAAAACTTCGGTGGATTCATAACCTACAAAAGATACCGCTAGTATTTTATCTCCTTCGTTAATTTTCAAGCTAAATTTTCCATCTAAATCAGTCATTACTGCATTTTGAGTTCCCTTAACAGCAACTGTTGCCCCTGGAATTGGCAAATTATTTTCATCTGTTACCTGCCCGCTAATAGTTCTTTGTTGCTGGGCTACTTTTAGTTTTGTTACACTAGTAACGTTAAATTCATGTGCTTGAATTTGTGATAAAGAAACTAAAATCAACAATGTTGTCAGTTTCTTTTTTAAATCAAATCCTAAAACGCTATGAGTCTTTTTCTTTATTTTAATAAAGTTTGTCATTTGTGGTTTTAATTTTAATGGTTAGTTAAATTCTCTTATCTACCGCTACTATAATTTCGTAGATAAACTCGTTAGTGTTTTTAAAGGTTATTTCATATAATTAAAATTTTAGAATTAGTTAGTGTGTATGAAAATACAAATAGCAAACTAAAGATAAATGTTTATTCAACACTTGTAAAAAAGCGAGCAATGCCCTAAAATGTTTTTCACAACACCTATTTATTTATCCATCTAAAAAACATCAATCATTGCTTAAAATGATTTCAAACTGTCTCAATATTCAGTCAGATTAACCCCAACAGTATTAACATATAATTCACATTACAAATCTAACACAAGCCCTCTAGTTAGAAGAGGGGTATTTTGACATAATAAGGGGGGCAAATCCGAAATATTAACAAAAAACGATAATATTTTGCGTCAATGATAAAAAAACAACAATAAATTTACACAACAATCAATTAATTAAAGGATTAATTGCGTAAAAAAACTCTATATAAATCACTATAATCCCAAATAAAAGTTAAAAAAAACAACTCTGATTAAGATTGAAATTATTTTTTTGACAATAAATTATCACAAAAAAGATATTCAGGACGATATGTCTCCATATTAAAATCTAGTTAGACTTAAAACTCCAAACCTGACCAATAGTTTCACCGCCTTTGTTATCTTTCACAACCACTTTCCAATAATATACTTTTGAGGTTTGCAAAGAGTTTACATCCAAAGCAGTCGTAGTAATTGAACTTGCTACTTTTGATGTAGGTGGATTATTCACATCTAAATATACATCATACGAAAGTAAATCAGCAACATCAGTATCACTTGCCGTCCATTTCAATGTTGCAGATGTAGAAAAAATGGTTGCACTTAAATCAGGTGAGACTAATTGGGGCAAAAAAGGCAAATGATTTGACAAAGCCACCCCTTCTGTATATAAACTATATGTTGCAGAATAATTACTTGAACTATTTTTACTATCGATAGCTTTTACTCTCCAATAATACGCTTTTCCTTTATCCAATCCGACAGTAGTAGTATTTGACGAAACTTCAGCCGTTTTAACAATTTGAGTAAACTGATTGTCAGTAGCTACTTGAATTTGATAAACAATCGGATTTTTTTCAGTATCAGTTGAGACATTCCATTGAAAACTAATCGAATTATCAATACATAAATTATTGTTAGTTGGCGAGCTCAACACAGGAACACTTGGAGCAGTATTTTTGGATTCTGGTGCCCCATCTCCACCACCACCGCAAGAAATCAATAAAGAACAAAGAGCAAGACTGGTTTTATATAAAATATTCTTCATCATTATTTTTTAATTATAGTTAAGCTTACTTCTTTATCTAAGTATACTTTTGCCAGATACACACCAACAGCTTCATTCTCGAGATTCAGTTCTACACTCTGATTTACAACTAGATAAGTCTTTTTGGAAATTAATGTACCACTCACAGCATATAATTCTATGTATACTTCTTTTTTTGATGTAGGTACAGAAATTTGAAATGATCCTGAAGTTGGATTGGGATATGCAAAAATTCCTCCCATATCATCGACAAAACTTTTAGTGTAAATTCCTTCACAAACTTTGGCTGTTTTTACTTCCATTACATCACCTGGCTTTGCATCCACTGTAAAGTTTGATGAATTGGTTTCAAATTGTGAAATACCATTAACCAGGATTTCAAAAGGGGCGGTTCCTTCTGTAATTTCAACAACCATTTTATTGGAAGAAACAGTTGTTGATTTAGCGGTTATGGTTCCGCCTTTGGCTATTGTAACGGTATAACATTGTTGGAATATTTTCCCTGTAATACCAATACAAACAGTATAAGTTCCCGGAGCCAAATTGGGAATGCTTAAACTATTATTTACAAAATTATAGTTTGCATTGTTTATAGTAGCGGTATAATTATAAGTTGCTACGCCACTAATACTAATTTCTCCATTGTTTTTATTCGCACAGGTTTCTGATTTAGTTTCAATTGAAAAATTATTGTAGGGAAGATTAAATGGTGTAATACTAATCGTAACTGTAACGACATTACCATCAATAGTGCCGTCATTCGCTTTATACGTAAAACTATCTGATGTCGTTTCAGAACCATTGTGAGTATAATTAAAAGTCCCATTACTATTCAACATCAATGTTCCATTGGTCACATTTGAAACTAAAATGGCTGTCAAAGTATCATTATTAACATCTGTATCATTGGCAAGTACAGTCGTTGCCTCTCCTACTAATATAATTGCTGACCCAGCTTTTTCCTTAACAACAATTTGTTCGGCTACTGCTATTGGTGCTACATTTGAAATCTGGTCAATTTCGTTGGCAGACAATGCATAATTGTACACCCTGAAATCATCTACATTACCATTAAATAATGGATCAGGGTATTGACTACGTCCGATGTAATTCAATACGGGTTTAAAATCCAAAGGTTTTATAGTTACAGTACTAGATTCAGCTACCATTAGGCCATTTACATACATTCGCGCGCCAGTTGCCCCTAGTGTCACCGCAACATGTGACCATTTTCCCGCAGCTAATGCTGGTGCATTCAAACCTTGTTCTGCACTTCCATTCTTGATACCAAAATACAATTGATTCGTTCCTGATTTAGGTGTTAAAAACATATACTCCGTCTCACCGTTTCCAAAATCGAAGATTCGCTGCCAATTAGCTCCTCCTTGCCAGTTAACCCAGGTTGCAACTGTAATCTCTTGCTGATTTACCAAAGTCGAAGGCAATTGCACGAAGGCATTTGTACCGTTTAATGCTATTGCTTTGGAATTGCTACTTACACCATTAACAAATGTAGCTCCACCTAATGTAGCACTATGATTCAGGTTAACAGATTGATCAAGGGTATTTCCCTCAAATTGCAACTGAGCTACGAGGACATTGCTACCAGTAGTAGTTGCAGTAGCTTCGTTTGAGTAAGCAGATCGATTCAATGATTTATCTATCGCTTTGATTTTATAAAAATAGGTTCCCGTTGTAGTAGCGGTATTATCAACAAAAGCCGTAGAGGTTATGTTACGAGCTATTGTATTGTAAGGCCCTGCTACTGATTCTGAACGATAAATAGTATATCCAGCAACATCAGATTCCGGGCTTTCCGACCAATCCAATAGGATAGATTCAGCTTTTGCCGTAGCAACTAAATTACTGGGTGCACTAGGAGAAACAAATTCAATTGGTGCTCCTACAGCTAACAATCGCCATTGCTGATTAAATCCTCCATTTTTTTCCCATTGCTGAATGTTTCCACCGTTGGCAATACTAGAGTTGTCTACATCCAGGCATTTTGCACTATGGCGGCTACGAATATAAAACCAGCCGTCTTCGGCATAGTCAAAGTACCATTGCTGGTTGCTGCTTTTAACATTATCCCATACGATGATATTACCACCATTATCCAATGAAAAATTAATAATATCCGGTGATTTCCCGCTGTATGCCGAAGAAAGGGTGAAATAGCTAAAATCACCGCCCACTCTGGAGTCAACCGGAGTTACATCCCATTGTTGATAAGTAGCACCTGAATAAGTACCTTGTTGAACATTGACCCCTCGATCTATTGAGCCACCTGCCACTTCCATCACTTTACCACTGTTACGGTTTACCAATACGTAACGACCGTTGATTACTGGCTGAATGTCTTCTCCCCAACTCACTTTTACCATTTGCTCGGCATTAGTTTGTCCTTGCTGATAGCCAGTGCCACCGGATAATACCATAGTATATTCGCGTTGTGGTCCATAACCATCATAATATACGTCTCTTTCTTTTGAAACAAATCGATATGTCGTTGTAGCTGATTGCCGCTCAGATGTCCCACCAAAAAGTTGCACTTTACCATCAAGATTTCTATAAACTGAAGCGGCAGTCCAATTAGGTCGATGTTCAGCATAACCTAATCTCACACCATCACTAGCCTTAACGAACTCACCTCTTGCTAACTCCGCTGTACCCCACCAAATCCCTGTTTGCAATCCATATTCGACACCCACCATCGCTTCCATAACATTATGTAATTCATCATTGGTGGCATGATGACCGTTAGCTCTCACCGTTTGATAAAAATTAGCATAATTATCAAAACTACCTGCAAGTTGATGAGTATTCCCTTCATCCAATCTATCCTTTAATTGGTTGTACCAAACCAAAGCCTGATCATTATTTAATGTATTACCTCCAGAAATACGGATATTATCAAAGCGAGAATTTTTCCTCAACTCACCAGCAATATTATAAAAGTCATTGACAGTACCTTGCCCTGTAGCTGTATAATCAGGCTCATTAAAAGGAGAGACAGAAGTAACTGTAAGCCCTTGATCTTGATGAAGCTTGGTCGTTATATCAATCAATTTTGCCCAATTAACAGCATTACCATAAAAATAAGCATCAACTTTTGGATGATCACTATTAAGCACTACTTTTGAGTTTGTACCTAAATACTGCTTTATAATATTGATTCTTAAATTAGTATTTGTAAGTGCGTCACCTTGTAATTGAGTACCATTTAATAATGAATTGGTAGGCATAAATGAGGATCTTACTACATCTATCCGGTCTGAGCCCATAAAAGCAATCCCTCTACGAATATTTACATCCGAAAGCCAAGCCAGGTCTAACCCCCATTCAATGGGTTTAGAAACTCCTGATGCTGAAATATTATATGATACTGTTCTGTCTGGAATTGGTTGTGCTACTAAGTTAGCACTTGCGCTAATTTGCGCATTGAGTTTGAATCCATAGAGCAACAGAATCACAATTGAAATTGTAATTTTTTTCATGAATTTGGTTATTTTATTGGTTTTGGTTTAGTTAAAATAAATGTCTATTCAACACTTACAAAAAAAGACGAGTATCTCTAACTTATCTATGTTATGCCTACAAATCTAACACAAGCTCTCTAACACAAAGAGGGGAGTTTTGGTATAAAAAGAGGGGTAAATTGACATTAATTGAAAAAAGAAGTATTATTTTTCAACTTGCAATAAAAAAAAGCAAAACCGCATAATAATTAATAGATTAAAAAAGTCAAGCTGATAACAGTATCGCTAATATTTATTGTTATTTATACAAATAAAAAATGTCTGTATCTCAAACATGAAACACAGACATTTTTTAAATTTTAATTTGAAAACTATTTCACAAAACGAAACATTTCTGAAGCAGCTAATAAAAAAGCACCCACACCAAAATCAGCAGTGGAGTTTTTATCAACTACTTGACCCGGAATCGCTTTTTCACCAATAGGCTGTACATATCCAACCGTACCATCAGCCTGAAGTGCGAATTGGGTTAAATAATTCCATGATTTCTCTACTACAGGCAAATAGGTAGCTTTATCTAAAATCCCATTATTAATTCCCCATAAATAACCGTAAGTAAAAAAGGCGGTCCCACTGGTTTCTGGCCCTGGAGCATGTTCCGGATCTAAAATACTTCTTGTCCAATAGCCTTCTTTTTGTTGAACAGCAGTTAAAGCTTTGGCCATATCTTTAAAACGATTGATATATTCTTGTTTGTGTTTAGCATTTTTGGGTAAATCCTGAATAATTTTGGCGTAGCCTGCAAAAATCCATCCATCTCCTCTGGCCCAAAAGTCTTTTTTTCCATTGGCACTTTTGTGTTTTGGATACACGTATTTAGCATCACGGAAATACAATTTCGATTCCTCATCATACATAATACTATTGGCATGTGTTAAATAAGTATGTAGTTTTTCTAAGTACATTTCGTTACTAGTCACATGATACAACTTGGTCATCACCGGCATTACCATATACAAACCATCAACCCACCACCAATAATCAGTAGCAGCAGTACTCATTTGGTATTCCATGGTATTCCATTACCTCACGAGCACGAGCAATTTTATGAGCATCTTTTCTTCCTGTAAAATTGTATAAGTCGATATAGGTTTGAAAACAAATTTGCCAGTCGCCAAACAGCACATGCTTATCGGTTTCTCCATAATTGTATTTCCATTCGGATTTATTATTAGATTTGGCTCCCATCCACTGATTTTTCTCAGCCCAAGCATTCGAATAATCAATATATTTCTTGTTCTTAGTAACCTTATAGGCCTCCATATTTCCAGTATGATAAGCCGCTATATTCCAGAACGCATTCCCTAATTCAGGATGTGTACTTTGCCAGCGACTGTTTACTTTATCAATAATCGCAATTACTTCTTTTTTAGATTCCTTAATAGCACTTCCTGATTTTACCGCGGTACTTTTACAACTAACAACCACTGCAGCAACAGCAGCCATTAGAATAAAAAATGGTTTTTTAAAATTCATATATATTAGATTAGGTGTTTTTTATTTTGAAGCGTGGTCAATTGGGATTTCTTGTCCTGACCAAATTTCATTTCGGGTCCCACATATACTTACAACTCTATTATTGATTAACGAATTAGCATCATTGGGTTCATTTCTATAATTCAAAAAATTATACCCATCAAACCTGCTTATCCCATCATAAGTCCCAAACCACATTAAACCTCGTTTGTCTTTGTAAACAGAAGTTACTGCATTATTAGCTAATCCATTTTCAACTGCATTATTAGCTAATCCATTTTCAATACCAATGTATCCAATATCATACTTTTCTTTACTATAAGCCGAAACAGGCGACTTAGGTACAAGCTGCGAATTAATCGTAAAAGAGATCAAAAGCATTAAAAACAATAGTATTCTATTTATCAAAATACACTTTGGTTAGTTGGTTAGGAATATTTTTATTCAAATTTTAGGTTTCGCTCAACATCCTTTATATCAGCGTTAAAAAAGAGCGGTGGTTTAAACCCTAAAATTAGAAAAACCTATGAATAAATATCATAGGTTTTCTAAAGAAACACACAAAAAAACACTAAATTAATTAACTAATGAAATTATATACGAATAAGTATATTTTTTATCCAATAATCGATACGCATCATGCGGCAAACTTCCCCAACTATCATCACCTCCAACACCTCTTTGTTTGTAATCTAAATGCAGGTAAACCGCTTCTTTAGAATCTAAATCCAAATCAGAAGGATGGCGTTGCGATTTAGATTTACCGGGATCCAAATCTTCTGTTGGAATATTTAACGCACTAAAACCAATAGGCTGCTGCCCTTCAATTTTCAACCCTTGTCCTTTATCATTTTTCAAAGTCAACCAGCGAACATCTGTTTTATAGCCCGACTCCTGCGGACGAATATAATTTCTGGTATATTGATTAATCACCTTATCCGAATAAGTTCCCATAAAAGCAGCTGTATTTCTATCAGAATAATTTTCCCAAGGTCCTCTTCCGTAGAAATTCAAATTATCATAAGTTCCGTTTAGTTTTAAGCGCATTCCAAAACGAGGCAACTCAGGCAATTCTTTCCCTGCCATATCAATAGACGCAGTAATTTTTACCGAACCATCATTCTGAATCAAATAATCTACCGTATAAGGAACGTCAAGTTTCTCTAATTGATAAGCCACTTTTACAAGCAAACCTTCTGAAGATTTTTTATCTAAATTGACACTTACCACAGTTGGATTTTTATGCGCTTCTCTCCAAACAACCAATTTATTTTGCATTTTACTTCCAAAATCGTTATCCGTTGGCGCACGCCAGAAATAAGGCGTTGGGAAATTTGAAATTATAGTATTAGTATCATTTTTCAATGCGTACTTAATAATTTCTCCTTTTTGCAAATCAAATTCTCCAGCAACAGCTGCTGTTTCAAAAGAAAGCACTTTGTTTTTTTCAGAATACTTCAACTTAGAAGGACTTTTTGAAGCCATAGCATTATTCTTAAAATAATTGCCTTTACCTATTGCAAATTGTTCTCTAGCAAATTCATGTCCTTTAGCAACTAAAGGAGCATCGTATTTTGAAAAAGCAAATACATTCACATAACATTCTGAATAATCCTCAATCGAACCTAAGTCTAAAGCTACTTTTTTAGTTTCTTCAGGATTTACATCCAAATTAAATTCTCCCGATTTTACTTTTTCGCCATTTTTAATCAATTCCCATTTAAAAATATAATTAGAAAGATTGGTAAAATTAAAATGATTCGTCACTGCTAAATTAGCTTTATCGTCTAACTGAAATTGAATGTTTTGATACACTTTTTTAACTTCAAACAAGCCTGGATGCGGAATTCTATTGGCACTCACTAAACCATTAGCACAGAAATTTTCGTCATTTTGCAATTTTTCTCCGCCTAAATCTCCTCCATAAGCCCAAAAAGTAATTCCTTTTTCATTCTTAGTTTTCAATCCCTGATCAACCCAATCCCAAATAAAACCACCTTGCATGTGCTTACTGCTGCTAATAATATCCCAATATTCTTGAAAATTCCCGCTACTATTTCCCATAGCATGTGAATACTCACACATAATATATGGACGTTTTTTATCGGCTGCTGCATATTCCTTCATGCTCTTAATACTAGGATACATAGGAGCTACAATGTCAGTATTTCTATTTTCTCCAGCCTGTTCAAACTGAACCGGACGAGTAGTATCTACTTGTTTTAACCAATCGTAAGCATCATAAAAAACAGTCCCGTTTCCACATTCATTCCCTAAGGACCAAACAATAATTGACGGATGATTTTTATCTACTGCAAACATTCTTTTAATTCTGTCCAAATGAGCAGGCGCCCACTCCGGTAAATAAGCAGGATGTTTTGACTGGTCAAACCCACCTTGCCATTCTGCTCCCATTCCGTGCGTTTCTATATTAGCCTCATCAACCACATAAAAACCATATTCGTCACATAAATCATAAAACTGAGTATCGTGCGGATAATGACACATTCTAATAGAATTAATATTGTATTCCTTCATTAACTGAAGGTCTTTCACCATTAATTCAGCATCAGGAACATGCCCTTTAGTATCACTGTGTTCATGAATATTCACCCCTTTTACTAAAACCGCTTTACCGTTAACTAATAATTGAGCATCTTTAATTTCTACTTTTCTAAAACCTGTTTTTTTAGAAATAATCTCCAGTACTTTTCCTTTATTATCCAGTAAAGTAATGCTATATCGGTATAAATTTGGCGTTTCGGCATTCCATTGCTTTACATTTTCGATGGTTTTTGCAAAGCTGATTTTTTGTTCTTTTGGATTCACTTTTTTAGTTTCCGAAAAGACATTTTTTCCTTGATTATCAAACAAGTCTACTTTTACAACTGGATTTTTTATTTTATTATTTTCGAAAGATTTTAAAGTTACATCCAGATTAAAAATTCCATTTTTGTATTGATTATCCAATTCACTTTTTACAAAATAATCCCAAACCGTAGTTTTAGGCATTGCTTGCAAATAAACATCACGCTCGATTCCGCTTAATCTCCAAAAATCCTGATCTTCTAAATAGCTTCCATCATGCCAGCGAAATACCTGAACTGCAATAGAATTATTCCCTTTTGTCAAAAAGGAAGTAATATTAAATTCGGCAGGAGTTTTAGAAGCCTTAGTCATTCCTACTTCTTTTCCATTCAAAAAAACTCGTGCATAACCAGTAATAGAAGCAAAATGAAGTATAATTTCTTTGTCGCCCCAAGAATCCGAAACGGTAAAATTACGTCTGTAACTTGCCACAGGATTATAATCGCCACCTATAAAAGGAGGATTTTTAGGAAATGGATATGTAATATTAGTATATATAGGAATATCATAACCTTGTATCTCCCAGTTTGAAGGCACTTGAATGTTTTTCCAATTACTATCATCTAAGTTTGTTGCAAAAAAATCCATTGGTCGTTGCGAAGGATTTTTAACAATATTGAATTTCCAGTTTCCATTTAAACTTTGATACAATTCTGATTTTTGAGGATTGTTAGTTTTTAACTCCGCTTCATTACTAAATAACAAAAAGGAACTTCTTCCAGATTCTTTTCCTCTATCTAAAACTTGAGGATTTTCCCATTCATTAGTCTGAGCAAAATTAATTTGCAAACTTAAAAACAGAGCAAGCGACAGTACAACATTTTTCATTTAATTCTCTTTATATTACTTGGATTTCAAAATTTAAAATTTCAGAAAATTTATTCATAATTGACTTTATTACACTATTGAAAAAAAATATTCAAAAAAAATACTTTAACACAAAATATAAAGCCAAATAATCAACAATATCTAAATCACAAATTTAAACAACACCACAAAAGAGATGAGGGGTATTAAGATAAAATAACGGGGGTAAATTGGCATTAATGACTAAAAATTGGTTTTTATAAGAGTGATAAACAAAAAATCAATCTTAGAAATGAAATATTATTTTGTTTTTCTATTCCAAATAAAACTCTCGGACAAAGACTGTTTTGGGACCCACTACTTTCCAAAAAAAGGATAAAACAAAAAAGCCCCTTCTTTCGAAGAGGCTTTTGTACCCGGAGCCGGAGTCGAACCGGCACGGTTTCCCACAGGTGTTTGAGACCAGCGCGTCTACCAATTCCGCCATCCGGGCTTAGCAGACAGAGACAAAAACAATTGTCTCACGCAATAAAGAGATATTTAATGGTAGTTAAACATCTTTTCCTTTAACACGGTGCAAATGTAAAAAATATTATTAAAGTTTCTAAGAAAATTTCTTAAAATTTTACTTTCACAGTTAAATTAATTTTCTAAATTTGCAGCTCGTTAAAACAGCATATACTAACTAACTCCACCCGAGGCATTTATACATATTTTGACTTTAGAAAAAAGACAAAGCCGAATTGTATGCAGCGCATCGGAATAAAAACAACAAATTAAATGTCACAAAAAGAACCAGAAGCTAAAATTTTTGCTTGTTCACAAAGTGTCTATCTAGCTGAAAAAATTTCGAAAGAATACGGTATTCCATTAGGAAAAGTGTCAATGTCACACTATAGCGATGGTGAATTCCAACCTTCTTACGAAGAATCTATAAGAGGTTTACGCGTTTTTATTGTTTGCTCTACTTTTCCAAATACGGATAATTTAATGGAGTTATTATTAATGATTGACGCTGCAAAACGCGCTTCAGCAAGACACATTACTGCAGTTATGCCATACTTTGGCTGGGCAAGACAAGACAGAAAAGACAAACCTAGAGTTCCAATTGGAGCAAAACTAATTGCCAAAATGCTAGAAGCTGCAGGAGCAACAAGAATCATGACCATGGATTTACATGCAGACCAAATCCAGGGATTCTTTGAAAAACCAGTAGATCATCTTTTTGCTTCAACAATATTCCTACCTTATGTAGAAAGCCTTAAGTTAGATAATTTAACTATTGCTTCTCCTGATATGGGAGGTTCTAAAAGAGCGTATGCTTATTCTAAATTCTTAGAATCGGATGTAGTTATTTGCTACAAACAAAGAAAAGAAGCAAACATTATTGACACTATGGAATTAATTGGCGAAGTAAAAGGTCGCAATGTAATTCTGGTTGACGATATGATTGACACCGGTGGAACATTAGCAAAAGCAGCCGATTTAATGATTGAAAGAGGTGCATTGAGCGTTAGAGCTATTTGTACACACGCTATTTTATCTGGTAAAGCTTACGAAAGAATAGAAGAATCAAAACTAAGCGAATTAATTGTTACCGATTCTATCCCATTAAAGAAAGAATCAAAGAAAATTAGAGTCGTGAGTTGCGCACCACTTTTTGCCGAAGTAATGCAAATGGTACAACACAACAATTCCATTAGCGGGAAATTTATCATGTAGTCATTGCGAGGAGTTTCGAGGTACGTGGCAAAGCAATCTCACTACAAAAAAAACAGTCTAAGTCCAGTACTTAGCACTTAAAAAAGAGTTTAATTAATAACTATATAAATATTTAAAATGAAATCGATTACAATTAAAGGATCAGAAAGAGAAAGCGTGGGCAAAGTAGCTACTAAAGCCTTACGTAATGCTGGAGCGGTTCCTTGCGTGTTATACGGAGGAGATCAACCAGTTCATTTTTCAGCAGAAGAAAAAGCATTCAAAAACTTGGTTTACACTCCAAACGCTCACACAGTTGTGATCGAACTTGAAAAAGGAAAATCATTTAATGCAGTTTTACAAGACATTCAGGTTCACCCAGTGACTGATAAAATTTTACATATTGACTTCTTTCAACTTTATGCTGATAAAGAAATCACTATGGAAGTTCCTGTAAAAATCATCGGTAACTCTAAAGGAGTTATGGCAGGTGGAGATTTACGTTTAAACAACCGTAAATTAAAAGTAAGAGCTTTACCAGCAAATCTTCCTGATTTCGTTGAAGCTGACATTACTCCATTGGACATGGGTAACAAATTATACGTTACTAAAGTTCCAACTCCAAACTTTAAAATCATGCACCCAGACAACACAGTAATTTGTCAAGTGAAGATTTCTCGTGCTGCTATGAAAGCGGCTCAAGAGGCTGCAAAAGCTGCAAAAGCACCTGCAAAAGGAAAGAAAAAATAATCTTTTTTCAATCATACTTAAAAGCATCAGTTTTACAACTGGTGCTTTTTTTTACAGCCACAATACTTTCAACTACAAATCCACCTGCCATTCGCTAAATCTTTTCCTGGCTAAAGAAGCCAGAAAAAGGATGCCGCTGCTGTCAGGGCTAGACCAGCTCTTCTTATTTTCAAAACAACAAATAATCCCATTTAACAAGTCAACAAATTATACTATTTTTGCAGCATGTTAAAATGGATCAACCAGCTGTTTTCAACAACAAAAACAGCAGACAAAACAGATAATATGAAGAAATTTCTAATTGTAGGACTAGGAAACATAGGTGCCGAATACGTAAACACCCGTCACAATATTGGATTTAAAATAGTAGATTTTTTAGCTCGAAAAGAAGGGCTTGATTTTCAAACCGTAAAACTGGGTTCTCTAGCCGAATACAAATTCAAAGGAAGAAGCTTTTTACTTTTAAAACCCAACACCTACATGAATTTGAGCGGAAAAGCCGTTCAATATTGGATGGAAAAAGAAAAAATTCCGTTAGAAAACATCTTTGTTATCACCGACGATTTAAACCTTTCTTTTGGAACTATCCGAATTAAACCTAAAGGAAGTGATGGCGGTCATAACGGATTAAAGAACATCAATTTAGTTTTAAACACCAATCAATACACTCGTTTCCGTTTTGGAATTAGCGACGAATTCGACGAATTCAAAAAAGGGAAACAAGTAGATTACGTACTAGGCGAATGGAACGCTGCCGAAAACGAAGCACTTCCAGAACGTTTAGAACTCGCTTCTGAAATCATTAAATCTTTTGGAACTGCAGGCTTAGAAAACACCATGACCTCATTTAATGGAAAATAAAAAAAGGCTGAAAAAATCAATATTTTTCAGCCTTTTTCTATTATAAAACACGGGATTACTCAATAATCATCTTGGCTGTTTTTTTCGTATCGCCATCCACTAAGGTCACAAAATAAACTCCCGCCTGAGGCTTATTAGACAATTGAACATCCTGACTAATTCCGCCATTATTTGGATATTTTTCAGCAAACAATCTTTTCCCAGAAAGATCATAAACGAAAATTTCAATTTCATTATCCGAAGAAGTACTAATATACTTTACATTAAAACTTCCATTATTAGGATTAGAACTCACTCGCAAATCCTTAGTTATTTGATCAGCAGATATAGCGGTGTAACTTGGCGTACAAATACTTATTGAAGCTGCATTTAAAACTCCTGAATCACTCGTAAAAATATCACGAATACGCAAAGTCCAGGTTCCGCTTGGATTTTCACCATTAAAACTACTCAAAACCCCTAAAGGAGCAACGGTTTGTAAAGTTGCATTCCCACACGACAAATCGCCTCCAGCATCATCATAAACTAAATCCAAAACACCATCAGTGGTTCCACAATCACTATAAAACAACTTAACAACAGTTCCCTGTGGACTCACAAGCTCCATCTGAACATCGGAAAAATACTCATGCGAAATAGTAACATTAAAATTGACATCCGTATAGCAAAGGTTTTGCTATTGATAGCATAAAAAATATTATCAGTAGGTTCTATTAAAATTCTACACAACTGCGCCGAAACATCAGGAACTGTAATTGCTTCAGAACCATCATTGGCAACATTTGAAGCCAAAATAATTGGGAAACTCACTCCATTATCGGTAGAAAGTTTAATATTTACCCTAGACGCACCTGGTAAGCTACTAGTTCCATTTACATTCCATTTAACAGTTTGACTAGAATTTTGAAACCAACTTAAATTATCTATATTTTGAGAAATAATTTCAAATGGTCCAACAGCAGCATCAACATTTACCACCATTTCATCCGAAATGATTTGCGCTAATCCCTCGTCGGCATTATCTCTAGCGGTTAACACAAAATGAAGCGTTCGAGCAACATCAGAAACCGATTCCCATCTACTGATTAATCTTCCAGCCTTAACATTTTCAAAATTGGGCATATACCTAACTGGCGTACTCACTGGCGGGAAAGATCTGAAAAGAGGCCCATCAGTTTTAGTACTCAAAGCAATGCTAGAATTGCCACTGGATGATGTAGCCGAATCATTTTGTTCCCAAGTATAAGTAACTGCTGGTGAAGCATCGCCCGTTCCTTGCAAAACAAAAGGAGTTCCTTTTGGAATAGTATAATCGGCTCCTGCATTTACCGCAGGCTCATTGGCACTAATTGTTGTAGTTACTGGACAATTTTTGGTTGCCAAATTATTCTGAATCTGGCTAATACTCACAAAAGAAAAATAATCATCCGAACGTTGTTCCACATCATAATCGGTAGTAATACCTGCATAACCCATTATCGTAGAACCGCTTCCTGGCTCAACACTTACCCCTTCACCTTCTAATTCATAAGAAAAAGTATGATTAGCACCTAATTGATGTCCCATTTCATGGGCTACAAAATCAATATCAAAAGCATCTCCTCTCGGAATATCATTTGACGGCGAAGTATAAGCACTTCCTTTACCAGCATCACAAACACAGCCTATACAACCTGCATTTCCACCACCACCAGTTGCACCAAACAAATGACCAATATCATAATTAGCGTCTCCAATTTTACTATTTAAAGTAGTCTGTAATTCATCACTCCATGCCCCAACAACATCAGAGCTTCCAACACCAATACTTGCAATAGAATAAGGATCGGCTGAAGCATTAAGATATATTAGCTGATCATTATTCGCTATTAAAAGTAATTTTACCGCTAAATCCCGATTAAAAATCCCATTGACTCTAGTCATGGTAGCATTCATAGCGGCTAATGCTGCATCAACCGTCCCGCCATGAAAGGCTGCGTATTCTCCCGTACAAGACAAAGCCAAACGTAAGGTTCTAAAAGTTTTATTGCTCGAAACCAATTTAGACGTTTGATTACTTTTTTTATTAACTAATCCGGTCTCATCGATAGTAGTGCAACTAAAAGGCAAATGCTCTTTTAATTTATTTTTAGAATCAAAAACTACATACAAATTCTTATTATCAGTATCTTTTTCTATAAATTCCATCTGTCCATTTCTGGCAATCATGGTTTGTATCCCTAATGGAGACATACTAAAGTTTAAAACAGCACTCGCATCAGTAATACCAATTCCTGAATACGAACGAATATCTGGATATTTTGCTTGAAGTTCGGGTTCGAAATTAGAATCTTCATGAATTGAAAATTTTTCTAAAACCCCATTAGCGTTAGGAATTGTAATTTGAATAGTAGCATTTGAAGCTTGCTTATCCTGAATTGATTCCAGCTTAGTCTTTAAAGCTTCTTCGTCAAGTTGAAACAAAACAGCAGTCTTAGTTGCTGATTTACTAATAAGTTTATCCGTAGTTTGACTAATTCTTTTCCATGGTTCCTTTTCTTGAGCATGAATAACTGAAAACCACAATAAAAGAAATACGAATAGACTATTTATTTTCATGACTAGCTTATATTTATGTTCCAAAAATAAAGCATTTAATCAAAATATATTCAACAAATTAGTTTTAATTAAAGCTATCAACCCAATTGAATTATTACATAATATTTCCTTTTTTGTTAGAATCAACCGAAATACTTCAAAAAATAGAATCGGCATACCCTAAAATTCAAATAAGATAGTATAAATTTGCACTACTATAAAATAATTGCTTTGAAGATTTTTCATTCTATAAAAGATTTCAGTTCCCCAAAAAAAACAATCCTTACTTTAGGCACCTTTGATGGGGTACATATTGGACATAAAAAAATACTCGAAAAAGTAATTCAACACACTCTTGACCAGGAATATGAAAGTTTAGTATTGACTTTTTTTCCGCACCCAAGAATGATTTTACAGGAACGTTCAGAAATAAAATTACTGAATACTATTTCTGAAAAAGTAAGTTTACTGGAGCAATTAGGCATCCAAAATTTAGTTATTCATCCTTTTGACGAAAGTTTCTCAAGATTAACCGCCGAAGAATTTGTAAAAACGGTATTGGTTGAACAATTTAAAATTCAGAAAATAATTATTGGTTACGACCATCGATTTGGAAGAAACAGAACTGCCGATATCAATAATCTAATTGAATTTGGCAAAAAATACGGTTTTGAAGTCGAACAAATATCAGCCCAAGAAATCAATGCTATTTCAGTAAGTTCCACTAAAATTAGAAATGCCCTTCACGAAGGAAACATGCTTCTGGCAAACAAATACTTAGGATATGACTATTTTTTAACTGGAACCGTAATCAAAGGAAAACAGTTAGGAAGAACTATTGGTTTCCCAACAGCCAACTTAAAAATAGAAGAAGATTATAAACTGATTCCGACAAAAGGAGTTTATATTGTATCGAGCCAAATCAACAATAAAACAGTATTTGGCATGATGAATATTGGGCTCAACCCAACTGTTGGCGGAGAACATCTATCGGTTGAAATTCATTATTTAGATTTCGAAGGCGATTTATACGACCAAAAAATTACGGTTTCGATACTAAAACGCATTCGTGGAGAAGAAAAATTTGATTCGATTACATTATTAAAAGAACAAATTGAGAAAGATAAAACCCAAACTCTTTTATACCTCGAAGCACTTTAAATTGCAATAAAAAACTGCTGTTTTTTAAAAATACCTCCTTTTTTTTACGTAAATTTGATAGACAATACCCTGTTTATCAAACAATTATTTTTTAACCTTAAAAAATTAAACGTATGAAACTTCCAAAAGAATTATATAACGGAGTGATTATTTTTATAGGTATTGCTCTTTATTTTGTGTTAATGGAGCTTTTTAAGCTTTCTAATTTATTTTACTTAAGACTATTCAACATCGTTTTTATCTATTACGGTGTTAACAGAACTTTAAAATCTAATTTTATTGAAGGTAAAACTAATTTTGCTGACAACGCCATTTCGGCATTAATGACTTCATTAACCGGTGTACTTTTAAGCATAATGGGCTTAGTAGCCTACATTTATTCCAAAGGAGGAGACGAATACATTCAAACACTTGCTGATTCATTGTTGTTTGTAGGAAGTCCTTCGGTAATGACTTATAACATTTCTTTACTATTTGAAGGAATTGTTTCGGCTGTAATTGTCACTTTTTCGCTAATGCTATTATGGAAAAAGAAATATCCATCAGACTAAAAATTGCATCTAAATAGTGTAAACCACTAAATAACATTAGTCATTTACACTAATTCTCAATCAATTCGAGTGTTTTCTCAGTTTAACAAAACAAAAAACACTCGAATTGATGTTTTAAAGAATGACATCTAAGATAAAATAAGGTTTTATGTTTTTAATACACTCCAGATGAAACTACCTAAAGAAATTGTAAACGGATTTATTATTTTCATAGCCATCGCAATTTACTTTTTGCTGATGGAAGCATTAAATTTAGCCCATCTATTCTATTTGCGTTTTTTAAATGTCATTTTTGTTTTTTACGGAGTAAACAAAACCATCCAACAAAACCTCAACGAAGGCAAGAAAAAATTTATTTCAAATGCTATTTCGGCATTATTCACCTCGGTGGTTGGAGTCATCTTAAGCATTATTGCACTCGTACTTTACAGCCATCTACAAGGAGGCGATGCATTTGTAAAATCGCTATCTGAAGCCTTTCTTTTTGGCGGAAATCCTTCAATAGACTTGTATTCTATATCTCTATTGTTTGAAGGCATTGCCTCTTCGGTTATTGTAACACTGATGTTAATGTTGTATTGGAACAACCAATTCTCATCTGATTAATCCACAAAGCTTCTTTTAACCCAAACCCTTTTTCAGGCTATTGCATTGCTATTTTGAACAATTTGACTACTTTTGACGCATCAAAAAATGACAATACAATGAGTATTACAAAACACGATTGGACAAAAGAAGAAATTATCGCCATATATAATAAACCTATGATGGATTTGCTTTTTGAAGCAGCATCTATCCATAGAGAACACCACGACCCAAATGTGGTTCAAGTATCTACATTATTATCAATTAAAACTGGTGGTTGCTCTGAAGATTGTGGCTATTGCCCTCAAGCAGCACGTTACAACACCGGTGTTGAAGGAAATGATTTAATGAGTGTGAGCCAAGTAAAAGCCCAAGCTTTGCGTGCAAAATCTACAGGTTCTTCTCGTGTTTGTATGGGAGCTGCCTGGAGAAACGTAAAAGATGGTGAAGAATTCGATCAGGTTTTAGAAATGGTTCGTACCATTAATAAACTGGATATGGAAGTATGTTGTACTTTAGGTATGATTACCGAAAATCAAGCACAACGTTTAGCCGAAGCAGGTTTATACGCTTACAATCATAATTTAGATACTTCTGAAGAATATTATAAAGATGTTATTTCGACAAGAGGATTTGAAGATCGTTTACAAACTATCGAAAATGTTCGTAAAACCAATGTTACCGTTTGTAGCGGAGGAATTATCGGAATGGGAGAAAGCATCGAAGACCGCGCAGGAATGCTAGTAGCGCTTTCTACTCTAAACCCACAACCAGAATCAGTACCTATCAATGCTTTAGTTGCCGTTGAAGGAACTCCAATGGAAGAGGAAAAACCAGTTGAAATTTGGGAAATGATTCGAATGGTAGCCACTACTCGAATTGTTATGCCAGAAACTCAGGTTCGTTTATCTGCAGGAAGAACCAATATGAGCCGAGAAGGACAAGCCATGTGCTTTTTTGCTGGTGCCAATTCTATTTTTGCTGGTGATAAATTATTAACCACTCCAAATCCTGATGTTAACGAAGACATGAAAATGTTTGAAATGTTAGGTCTGAATCCACAAAAACCATTTACAAAAGTAGTCCAACCAAAAACGGTTGAAGCTGAAGATTCTCAATTTCAATCTTTAGGCGAAAAACCTAAATGGTCTCGTCCAGGACACACTATTGAACGTAATGTTGAAGCATCTATCAAAAGAAAATAATTCCTTTAAAAACATAAAAAAATCCATTAGAAACTAAGTTCTAATGGATTTTTTATTTGAAAGAGATACATTATCCATTCAAATTAATAAATTATTTTTTTGACAGCTTTCTTACCATTTGCCAATACTACCTGCACAATCAAAGCCGGATGAGAAACTGATAAATTACTAATTGTTGTACCCACTGTATCGACTATGGTATCAGAATACACCAATTCACCCGAAAAATCATAAATATAAACAGCTTCAATTACCTCCTCCGCAGTATTAATAGTTATTACTTTATCATTGGTAGCAATCAACACACCTTCAACTGGAATATCATCTTCAATTACAGCTGTTTTATCTTGATAACGCAAAACAAAACGATCCTTGAATATTCCCTTTTCGGTAACAAAAGTATATGGTTCTTTTAAATCATGTAGTACTTGCATTAATTTGTCTTCCAGGAATACATTTTTAGAAGCAATAGAACCATCAACATGACCAATACTTATTTTAAATTCGCCTGCAATGGCAGTTTTATATCCTAAAACCACAGTGTCTTTTTCTTGAAAAGCTAAATCTCTACCTTGAATCGCTAAATTTAATCCTTGGTTAATACTATAAAAATCTAAATATTGATTTCCGTCGTAGCTTACTCCATCTAAATTCCCTTCATAACCATTAGTTGCTCCAGTTATATAGCCTATTAATGTTTGTTTAAAAGCTCCTTGTGCATTGGACAAATTCAACCACAAACGATTTTTCTCTAGTGCATTCTTAGCTTTTGAAGTTGTACCTAATTTAAAAAACTGCGAATTATCTCTTACCTCATCATACTCTTCACCATCATCTATTACTTCATCATCCAAAAGACGCATCGCATTATTAAAGACAATTTCCCCTCCCATTTCACTTGCAGGAGCAAAAAAACCTTGGGCAGCAGCAATATTTCCATTTGGTACTGAATCATTAAAATTATCATCTGGATCGTTTACATCGTCATCATTAATAGCAGCACGAGTTCCTACACCTCCTGTAAGATTATAAGTTGCATAATCATTTGTCGTATAATTATAAATAGCGTCTCCGTCAACGTTTGTACTTGGTGGCGAATTATGCGTCCAGAAATAAAGTGTTCCTTGTAATTTAGCAGCATTTTCAGTTAAAAATGAATCGGCACTCATAGCTGATGGATATGGATTTCCTATAAGATAAACCAGACCAGCAGTTAAATTCTTCGTTAGACGTCCATTATTAGGTTTTCCTTCAAACTCAGGATATTCATCAACAGTTGGCATAGTAATACTAAAGCCCTGTGGTGCCCTAACAATATATCCTTCTAATGGATCCATTACCTTATTTCCGTTATAATGAATTACCCAACCTGAACTAGGATTAAAACTATAATACTTATCTCCTAAAGTATTAGGTGATAAATTTTTCAATGTTTGTCCCACCAGTAAGTAAAATCATATCTTTTTACTGGTTTTGTGTGGCGTTTATAAATAATATTCCCTAAATTCTCACTATCATCACTCATTTGAACCAAACTAGCATCATTCTCAAAAGTTAGCGAGCCATCAGGATCAACTATTAACTCGTTTCTTATTTTTAAATATCGTCCTGTTTTAAAAGTAACATGAGCTCCTGAATTGACTTCACATAAACAGGCCTCGATATTTACATTCTCATCCAAATTTTGTGAGTCATCATTATAACTTTGGGCAAATATCACTTTATTTTCTAGGGTAGGAACACCATCCCAAGCACCATTCCAGGTTATTGTTGGAGGTGGATTATTAATACTCACAGCAGTTACATCAGACACCGTTTGAGAACTACAAACCCCATTAGAAATAACAAAGTTGTAGTTCCCCGAATCTAGTCCGGTTATTGTTTGAGGATTTTCAGTTATTGGATAACTAGCACTTGAAACTCCTGTTTGATGAATTGTTCCGCCAATTACCAAATTACTCAACACAACAGTCCCTTTAGGCTCAGCACAACTAGGGTGTGTAGTTGTACCAACTGTTGGTTTAACAGCTCTATCAAAAACAATAGACGCATTTACAACACTTATACAATCAACTGATTTAAGTTCTGTTATCGTAATTGTACTTAAACCCACACTAGGCAAACCAGCAACCTGAATAGTCCCAGTTCCTGCTGTTTCAACCACCATAGTTGCAGTAAGCGCAGTTGCCGAAGGAGAACTTCTATTATAAGTTACTGTATAAGTACCTATTGGCAAGCCTATTGGAGTAGAATGCAGCGTAACAGTAGATGTTTGCGCACAACTAGCATCAGCGGTTAGACTCGAAACACTATAAGTAGGACAAGTATAGGTTACTTTTATTTGACCATTTCCTCCATTCCCTCCATTACTACTATTTGCAGAACTGAGCAATCCACTAACTAAACCATTACCAACACCACCACCACCACCACCACCAGGAAAACCACCTGGTGAACCTTTTACATTTGGACCAATCAATAAATCTAATGTTAACACAGACGATACTGACAATTGCTTTTCTCCTCCATTGCCTCCTGCACCTCCACCTGTAACTGCTCCTCCTCCTGTTAAGCCCAATGCATTATTTCCATTATTAGCTGTGCCTGCACTTCCACCACCACCACCACTTCTATTAACACCTAATTTAATTGACGGAGGAAGCACAGTAATCTCTATTTGAGCCAAATATGTTGAACCACCGTTTCCTCCTCTATAATCACCTGCTATACTGCCTAATCCAGCACCAGCACCGGATAACAAAACACCACCACCGCCTCCATTTCCTCCACCCGCAGAAATAGATGAAAAAAAGGAACTTCCACCATTCGATCAATTAATATTTTCTAAACTTCCTCCTGCTCCTCCCTGACCAACAGTATATAGAAATTTAGCATTAGTGGGAATAACCGTAACAGCAACATTACCTTGACTAAAAGCGCCACCGCCTCCAGCACCGCCTGCAGCTCCCAAACTTACAAGGCCTAATAATTCATTAGAAGCGCCTCCTCCACCTCCTGCACCCCAAGTTTGAACGGATAAGCTTGTAACACCAGCAGGCACTTCTAATTCACCTGAAGTGGTTAAAGTTTTTGTAGTTTGCCCATAAGTAGAAATGGAAATTGCCAGACAAGTTAGCATTAGAAAGCAGAACGCTTTAATGGTTTTTATTGGCTGTGCCAATGCAAAGTAATTTTTATTCATAGCCCCCTCATTTAAAAAAATAAACAAACAGCCAGATATGATAATATCCAGTTGACAGCAATTTTTTAGGGGGTCTAAAAATCAAGAATAAAGTTATCAAAAAAATCGTTTAACGGAAGTTTTTTGCTGTTAAAATACCACTAGTTAACAAGGGTTTAAATCTAAGAAAATACGCAAATAACGAACGATTGAAAACACCTAAAAATCATCTACGAAACACAAAAAAGCTTCAAAAACGGTTTTTGTAGGCTTAAAAATGAAATTCATTAAAGAAAAACAAATTCAAATTGGCTATAAATAGTACAAAATCTCACAAAAAAAGCTGTAAGACTGACAAGATTTTTTGGAAAATTGCAAAAAAAATCCCGACTGCTTAACGCAATCGGGATATCTTAGATTTACTTTTTAAGACTAATAAATAATCTTTGTACTGAACTTTGAACCGTCAGATAATAACACATCAACCAACAACAGTTGTTGACTTGAAATTAAATGAGCAATCACAAATACGTTCTTAGCTATTTCATTTTGTTGGTATATTATTTTCCCTGTAATATCATACACCACAACTTTATCTAATACTACTTCAGCCGAATTTATTGTAATTTCTCTATCCTTGACAGCAACTACAACATCTTTACTTACTTCTATTGCTGTTTCAGGCTCAACCACTTCTTCAACTGCATTTTTATCAACATAACGCAATACAAAACGATTTTTGAAAGCTCCTTTTTCAGTAGTAAAAGTATAAGGCGCTTTTTTAAGATCATGAAGTACTTTCAAATCTTTGTCTTCTAAAAAGATATTCTGTGTAGCCAAAGCTCCATCAGTACGATCGATGCTAATTTGGAATTCACCCACAATAGTCGACTTATATCCTAAAGCTACACTGTCTTGTTTTACAAATGGTAAAGCACGTCCTTGAATAGACAAATTCACTGCATTATTTACACTGTAAAAATCAACAAATTGATTTCCATCATAACTCATTCCATCAAAACCAGCATCATAATCATTAGTAGCTCCTGAAATATACCCCACAAGGGTTTGCTTGAAAGCCCCTTCTTTGTTAGTCAAATTTAACCAAACACGGCTTTTTTCGGTTGCTGCAACAGCTGTAGTAGTGGTTTTAGAAGTACTACTTAATTTAAAAAACTGTGAATTATCGTAATTAGGTTCTCCTTCTGTGTATCTCATAGCATTATTAAATACTACAGTTCCTCCAGCAGCAGTTGCTGGAGCAAAAAATCCTTGACCAGCTGCTATTTTTCCAGATATACCTACACCTCCTGTTTTGTTATAAGTAACATAGTCGTTTGTAGTATAATTATAAATAGCATCTCCTGCAATATCTTTACTTGGCGATGTATTATGAGTCCAGAAGTAAAGTGTTCCTTCTAATGAAGCTGAATTTGCGGCTATAAACTTATCGGCATCGATTGCTGATGGATAAGGATTCCCTAAGAGGTGTGCCTTATTCCCTGCTAACGAAGCTAAAGTTACTACACCATTATTAGGAATTCCAACAAACACTGGATTAGTATCAATTGCAGGCACAGTAATACTAAATGTTTGTGGGGCTCTAATAATGTAACCATTTCCCTTAACCATTTGAGCAGCCCCATTATACTCTATTTTCCATCCTGAAGTTGGATTAAAGCTGTAATATTTATCCCCTAAAGTATTAGGCGATAAAGCCTTTAAAGTTTGTGGTGTAACTGGTGAAGACCAATAAGTAAAATCATAACGTTTTACCGCATCGGTATGGCGATGGTAACGAATATTTCCCGAGTTTACTGCATCATCGTTAATTTGAACTAAACTGGCATTGTTTTCAAAAGTTAATGTTGCATTTGGCTGAACTTCAACTCCGTTTTCAATTTTTAATGTACGCCCTGATTTTATGGTAACCGCTGTCGATCCTGTAACCTGGCAAGAACAACCTTCGATATCAGCATCAATTGTATTTGGGTAATTTGATGCAAAAACTAATCTTTGATTGATTGTAGGAGTACCATCTGACCAAGAACCTGACCAAGTATTTGTTTCAGGAGCGATAATAACAACACTAACTGTTGCTGAAGTACAACCTCCATTAGTAACGGCAAAATAATAAGTACCTGGTAAAAGCCCTGTTATTGGTTGTGTCCCTCCACCAGTAATCACAATATTTTCACTACGTTCTCCTGTTTGAACAATAGTCCCTGAACTTGGCAAACCGCTTAATTGTACACTTCCTGTTGGTACTTTACAACTAGGATTGGTTGGCGTTCCTGCTGTTGGAGTTAATGGAATAGCATTAACTATATTAATAATACCTGAACTAGTTGCTGTACAGCCAGAAGCATTAGTAACTATAACATCAACTACTTGTCCATTAGTTAAAGCTGTTGTGCTATAAGTAGCTGTAGGACTGTTTTGAACACTTGAGCCTCCAATGTGCCTGAACAAAATATATTGTCGGCATCATTACTTGTTAAACCAGCAGAAGGAAGAGCATTAACTATATTGGTAATACCTGAGCTTGTAACCGAACATGAACTATTAGAAACAACTACAGTCACTACTTGCCCGTTAGTTAACGTAGAAGTTGTGTATGTTGTACTAGTACCATTTTGCACACTAACACCATTAACCTTAAAATTATAGCTGGTTCCTCCTCCTGCTGTAAACATCACTGATGTACCTGCACAAAATGAATTATCAGCATCATTACTTGACAACGTTGGAGTTATAGAAGCACCTACCACAACTGTAACTCGACCATAAGCTTTCTTACTATCGGAAGTTCTTGTCATAACTACATTATAAACACCATCACTTGAAGAAATAGCAGTAAATGTTGGATATTGTGATGTACTTGTAAATGAATTAGGTCCAGTCCATGAGTAAGTAAAAGTACCATTTGGTGGTGGTGTTGCAGTTAAATTAATTGGATTTCCAACGCAAACAGGTGAGTTTGAATAAGCCGTACCAGTACCTCCCAAATCATTAATATCATCAAAACCTACTACTCCAGAAGAACCTTGACAAGCAGCTATATTTTTATCACCAATATAAATCCTATCACTTCCAGTACAGCCTCCTCCATTACCACCATCGGGATACAAAGCCCCACCATTAAGAAACTCTATCGAAGAACCTTCTGGTAATGTCAATCTATTATTTGCCGTTGAGAAATCAATGCTTGCATTATTCACAATAATTCTAAGGGGGCCTAATGAACACGATCCAATCAAATTTAAGTCACTATTCATAGTTAATTTTGTCGTAGTAGAACCATTACCTATACTTATTGTAGTATATCCAGAAAATGAACTACAACTATAACTAGAAGCATTAACATTTCCTGTTATTGTATATGTTTGTGAAAAACCTTCAATCGAAAAAAGCAGAACAATTAAAAATATAAAAAAAGATTTCTTAGGTAAAATTAGTCTCATAAAAATATTTATTGGGGGTGAATTTTAAATTCGGGACAAAAAAAATCATTCAAAGCAAGACCATAAAACAAAGTCGTTTATCGGCATTTATACTCGTTAAGGAGCTTGTTTTAAAGCATTGAGTCTCTTATTTAAGAGACAAACAGCAGTGTATTGAACAGCAGCTGATTATCTTTTGTGTTATCTACGATTTTATTTGAATCTTGGTTTTAGAAAAATGGAATAAAATTCTACTGGAAAAAGAGGGGGTATTTTACGAAGATTTGTAAGGTATTTTTACGGCAATCCTGAAGCTTTGGCACGCAAAAAGAAAAACCGCAAAGACGTGCAAAAGAAATAAATATAATCTGTGATTTTTTAGCCAAAGATTAAAAGATTAACACGGATTAATTGGTGTGGATTTGTGTAATTTGTGGTTATAAACTGTAGTGGATTTTACCGCAAATTTAAAGACTTGGAAAGAAAAAAAATAATTTGCGAATTTGCGGTGAATATTTATAGAACCTAAAAGGAAAATGCACTAAAAAACATAGTCTTAACTATTTTTGAGACCAATAAACACCAGTCTGTTTTTAGAAGAATAATTCGAAAGAGTAGATTAATAAAACAAAAAAATCCCGACTAAAGCTGTAATCGGGATAAAGAATAAAACGTAAAATTTCTAGCTATTTTAAATTCAAAAACTCAATACACAATCTTTATTGCAACGGTTTCTCCATTGGCTAAAACCACTTGAACAAGCAGTAACTGATGTGCCAAATTCAAATTTTGGATTAAATAAGTATTGGCTAAGACTTTCTGGTTTTGGTAAACCAATTTTCCAGAAACATCATAAATATTAATTTTAGCAATCTTATCCTGCGGGGATTGCAACAAAATTTCATTATGCTGTACCGAAACCAAAACCTCATTACCCAATATTGAAGTTGTGGTCACTGTTTTTTCAACCGCATTTTCAGCTACATAACGCAGTACAAATCGATTGTTAAAACCCCCTTTTTCGGTAGTAAACAAATAGGGTTCTTTTGTTAAATCATGTAGTACTTGCAAATCTTTGTCTTCCAGAAAAACAGCCTGATTTGCTAAAACTCCATCTGCATGATCGATACTAATTTGGAACTCGCCGGTTAGAGTCGATTTATAACCTAAAACTACTGAATCTTGAATTTCAAAAGGCAAAGCACGTGCTTGAATAGCTAAATTCATACCCTGATTGATACTATAAAAATCAACAAACTGATTGTCATTATAAGTCACTCCGTCAAAACCGGCATCATAACCATTAGTCGCAGCTGTAAGATAACCAAGTAAGGTTTGCTTAAAAGCGCCTTCTTTGTTAGTTAAATTCAACCAAACCCGATTTTTATCTGTTGTAGCAGTAGTTGTAGCCGATTTAGAAGTTGTACTCAATTTAAAAAATTGCGAATTATTTGCTCCCGAAACTCCGCCAGAAATTCGCATACTATTATTAAAAACCAATGTCCCTCCACTAGTACTTGCTTGCGCAAAAAAACCTTGACCAGCTGCAATTTCACCTGTTGGTACAACTCCACCTGTAACAGCAGTTTTGGAGGTAGAGACACGAGTTCCTACTCCACCCGTTCTATTGTAAGTGGCATAATCACCAGTTGTATAATTGTAGGCGTAATCTCCTGAAAAACTACTACTTGGCAACGAATTATGAGTCCAGAAATAAAGCGTTCCTTCTAACACATTCACATTGGCATCTAAAAATGCATCAGCATCAATTGCCGAAGGATACGGATTACCCAGGAAATAAAATTTATTTGCCGTTAATGCTAAATTGACAATTCCATTATGAGGAACACCTACAAAAACTGGATCATCATCAATTTCCGCACTAGTAATACTCAAGTTTTGCGATGCTCTAATACTATAGCCTTTGCCTTTTTCCATAGTTGCTACCCCATGATATGAAATATGCCAACCATCATCATAACTATAGTATTTATCATAAAGTGTATTAGGTGATAAATTCTTCATTGTTTGCCCTGCAACTGGCGAGGACCAATAGGTAAAATCATAACGTTTAACTGCTGCAGTATACCATCCCAAGTTGAAGTTTCACTTATTATTTCACATGTCGTACTTGAAGAAATACAACCCGCCGCATTTTTTATAATCACATTATAAATCCCCACAGCCAATCCCGATTTTACATTACTTGTCTGATAAGTTACTCCATTGTCAAAACTATATTCATCGGTAGCACTCTGAACCGCTACACTAATAGTTCCCGTATTGACCACGCATGTTGGTTGTGTAATTGTGGCTACTGGAGTTGTCAACAATGGTAGAAAAGTAATTTTTCGGTTTCTAGACGTACTCGTTACATTGCAATCAGCACCCGAAGACTGAAAAGTAATATAAACACGATATTCTGCTGATTCTGCTGGAGTTCCACCACTTATTGTTAAAGTAGCCGTTGTTGCTCCTGAGTATGCTCCTCCATTACTAATTTCATCCCAATCGCCTGAAGTCACTGATTTTTTCCAACGATAAGAAACTACATTGGCTGGATAAGAAGTACTAACGGTATAAGAATAATTTGTACCAAAACACTGAGTAACAGTAGGACTTCCTGTAACATTAGTAATTTCATTTACTGTAAGCGTTGCCACACTAGAAGTCACACTACAATTCCCATTAGACACAATTACTTGAAATTGTGTTCCATTAGGATATTGAGCACTTCCTACATTATCAATCTTAATTTCTCCTGTAGAAGGATAACTTGTATTACTTACTATCCCAGTAAGTGTTACAAAACTTCCATCCGTTGGTCTTTTATATTGCCATGTATAAGTTAATCCTGAACCTGAAGCAATTACTTTAAATTTTACCGAATTACCTTCACATTCTAACTGACTTAAAGGTTGCGTTGTAATCACTGGAACTGGATTTACGGTTATAGTCCCTGTTGCATTTACACTTGTACATCCACCTAAGAGCGGAATACTATAATTAAAAGTCCCTGATTCTGATGGAGTTCCACTAATTGTAATAACATTAGAAGTCCAAGATGCTGTAACACCTGCTGGTAAATTAGTCGCTGTTCCAATAGCTGTAACTCCAGTAGTTGAATGCGTAATACTGGTCATTGCAGTATTAATGCACAAATTCGGACTTGACGAAGCTGTCCCTGCACTACTCAAGTTTACCGTAAAAGCTCCTGAAACAGCAGTTGTAAAAGGCGTTCCGCAGGAACTATTTATTATACAATAATAATATTTTGTTCCACTAATAGCACTTGAAGGTGTGTAGACATTTGATGTAGCTCCAGAAATCAAACTTCCACCAGAATTAGAAGCAGTAGTATTACTATACCACTGATAAGTTAAATCTGTTCCAAAAGCAGAAACAGAAATTGGTCCAAAAGCTCCACTACACACGGTTTGCCCTGCAGTAGATTGCGTATAAGTAGATGCTGAAACATAAACAGGAATAGGTGCAGAATATTTAGTTCCACAAACACTTGCACTCGATGTATATTTTACCCTGTACCAAGTGGTAACAGTTAAAGCTGAAGGAGAGTAAGTATTTAAAGTTGCACCTGATATATCAGAAAATGTCCCTCCTGCTGATAAACTGGACTGCCATTGATAAGTAGGTGAAGGAGCATTTGTTGTAAAAGTCATAGTACTTATTGCACCACCAGAACAAACCGTTTGACTCTGTGGAGTAATTGTTGCGGTATAAGAACTCCCTGAAGTTCCACAACCTAATGATGTACCCGAACAATTAGAAGTACAATCATTTGATGAGCCATAAATTGTGGAAGAAGTCCCTTGCGTTTGCATGGCCCCAGTAGTATAAAATTGCCCAGTTGTTCCGTTGATATCAATATTCCCATTATCAGTTTTATAATCACCATATACTTGTAGTAATCCATTAACATTAAAAGTACCACTGCTATTACTATTAACTATATTCCCATAGACAATTATTGTTCCTCCAAATTCTATATTAATATTTACCTTATTACCAATCAAGAAATTATCTGAAGTAGAACCAACAGTTCCTAATACCAAAGTAGCACCAGACTTTACAGTCAATGTGAAACTTGAAGATCCCCCTTCTACACTAGTAATTCCTCCGATAGTGGTAGTTCCAGAAGCTATAGTCAAACTACCTAAAGCATTTGAACTTGTAAGATTATAATTTGTCCCACCTGGCTGATCTGTTACATCATTATTAAAGGTGTAATTTCCTGTTGTAATTGTTAAATTCTGATCAAGTGTTAGGGGATGATTAACTGTAACGTCGGTAGTATTAGCTGGAACTGCTGTTGGTGTCCATGATGTTGTTGTAGACCAAATATAAGCTCCACCTGATGTAGCAGTTTGTCCAATTATCGTTGTAGAAAAAACAAATAAAAACAATATTACAAAAATTACTTTCTTAAATAAAAATCCCCTCATACATTACGAATTATAAAATTTGACTTAACATAGCAACTATTAAATTAAACCACTAATAATCAGACATAAAAACAAAATCGTTAACTTACATTATTCATCGCTAATCAGCTATTTTTTACAAATAACGTCAGCTATTTACATAGTAAATCACCTCCTCTTAAATAGAAATAAGTACCTTTATGGCTGAGAATTTTAACCTAAATTCAAATATTAAAATGAAAGATGTTTTCACCATCAAAGAAGCCATTCATAAAATAGAACATTATTGTGCTTATCAGGAACGTTGTCATGAAGAAGTGGAGCAAAAATTACGAAGCATGAAAATGGATTCCGATGAGATTGACCGTATTATTGCCCATCTTATCAACGACAATTTTCTAAACGAAGAGCGATTTGCCTGTAGTTTTGCCCGAGGAAAACACCGAATTAAACATTGGGGAAAAATCCGGATTACTAATGAATTAAAATTCAGAGGCATCAACCAGACCTTAATCAATATTGCTTTAAAAGAAATTAGTCCCGAAGAATATTATACCACTTTTGAGACTTTGGCCAATAGAAACTGGGAATCCATTCAGGAAAAAAACACGTTGAAGAAAAGAAAGAAATTTTGCGACTTTATGCTAAGACGCGGTTGAAGAAAAGAAAGAAATTTTGCGACTTTATGCTAAGACGCGGATTTGAAAACAATCTGGTTTATGAAAAAGTTCGAGAATTGGAAAGCAGTGATCAGGTTTCAAGTGATCAGTGATCAGTTTTTTAGTGTTCAGTTAAAAAAATCCAAAATCGACGTATCATTTTAACCGCAAAGAAAACAAAGTTTTATCGCAAAGTTCACCAGATATTTTTTTAAAATTACTTCAATTACTCCAATCTGTGTTCCAAAAAATTATATACTCAACAAAACACTGACCGCATTTCCACCAAAACCTACCGCGTTTACCAATACTTTCTTTATTACCCTTTCAGGGTTTTGAACCCTGAAAGGGTTGTCTAAAAAAGGAATTCCAATAAACTGATTGTGTAGTAACATCAAGATGGCCAATTCAACACTCAACATTCCCGAAGCACCAAAAGTATGTCCAATTTTCCACTTGTTTGTAGTTAATAACGGAAGGTTTTCACCGAAGATTTTCTGAATCGCCTTATACTCCGTTAAATCGCCTGCTTTGGTTCCCGGAGCGTGCATTACAATTACATCAACTTCTTCTAAATTGGTGTTTTCTAAAGCCATTTTCATCGATTTTTGAAAACAAGTCGCCTCAACGGAAATAGAAATATTGTGTTCCAAAATTTCAGTAGCATAGCCAATTCCTTCAATAAAAGCCAAAGCATTGTCTTTCTTCCCCATTTCAAGACAACAAACCGCAGCTCCTTCGCCCAAAATCATCGAATTGAGTTTTTTATCTAAATTCAATGCCTGATTTGGATAAGGTTCTTCACTATGAGAATATATTTTCAACGCCCGCATTTGAGCAATGGTAAAATCGGTTAAAGGAGCTTCACTTCCACCAATAAGAAATTTATCAACCATGCCGGCACGTAGCCAGGCTACACCGTTTAAAAGCGCATGCAAAGCTGTAGAACATGTAATAGAATGCGAGATTTCAGGTCCAGTACTTTGCAAATCGTGCCCAACCCAGGAAGAAATATTCCCCAAAGTGGTTGTTGGCGAAGCCAAAGTTTGTGCTTTGCCTGTTTCTAAATATTCCTGAAAATGTTTTTCGAATAAATCAGTCGCGCCACGCGAAGAACCGATATTGATTCCGAAAACCGAATCTGAATTCCAGCCCGCATTTTCAACCGCTTGACGCGAAGCCGCCATAGCGTACAAAACCGATTTGTCCAGTGACTTGTATTTAACATCCGATTGCTGCAATTCAGCCACAATTTGCTGTGAATTTTCATCCAAAGAAGCACACCAGGTTTCCTGATTGTCTAAATACTTTTTAGAAAAACAGTGCTTTTCAGAAAGGTAATTTTTCCAGATGGTTTTGGAATCATTACCCAAAGGAGAAATAGATGCTAGAGCGGTGATTGAAATTATTGTTGACAAGGCTAATTTATTTTACCGCAAAGGTCGTGAAGTTTTTTAAAAAAATTAACCACAAAGCTCACAAAGAAGGCTCAAGGCTCACTAAGTTTTTATTTTAAAAAACTAAATAATTAGGTAGCTAAAAATTGAAAGCGAATTAAACAGATAAAAAAACAGTGTTCTTAGTGCATCCCTAGTGAGCTTTGTGGTTAAACTTTAAACTATTTCCAATGCTTTTTCGACCACTTCATATACTTTTTGCAATTGAGCATCCGTAATAATATAAGGAGGCAAAATGTAAACAATATTTCCTACCGGACGCAGAATGATTCCGTTTTCGATAAAGAAATTATACAACTTAGTACGCATAGTTCCGTAATAACTCTCTTCGCTTTCTTTCTTTATTTCCAATGCAAAAATAGTCCCCAAAACCCGGGTAGTAGTCACTTTTGGATGATTCTTAATATGTTCTTGAAAAGCCAAATGATTGGCGTTTACACGAATCAAATTGGCTTGCATTTCGGGAGTTTGCAACAATTCCAAACTCGCCAAAGCTGCCGCACAACCTGTAGGATTTGCTGTAAAAGTATGTCCGTGAAACAAGGCTTTATTAATATCATCATCATAAAACGCTTCAAATATTTCTTGTGTAAAAGTGGTAATCGCCATCGGAATGGTTCCTCCAGTCAAGGCTTTAGACAAACACATCATATCTGGTTTTTGATTGACATAATCCATTGCAAAAGTTTTTCCTGTTTTACCAAAACCAGTCATGACTTCATCGGCAATAGTAAGCACATTATTTGCTGCACAAATTTGGATTAACTCATTCAAAGCTTCTGGCTCATACATCACCATTCCAGCCGCTCCTTGTACCAAAGGTTCGAAAATAAATCCAGCGCAGTTGTACTCTTGAATCACTTTTTTCAAAGCATCAAAACTCTGCTGTTCCTGCCCTTTTACAGGAACTGGAATACGCACCACATCAATAAACATCCCTTGAAAAGCTTGGGTATAAAACGAAATCCCACTTGCTGCCATAGCCGCAAAAGTATCGCCGTGAAAGGCATTTTCGAAAGCAATAATTGTCGTTCGTTTTTCGCCTTTATTGAAAAAATACTGCAAAGCTACTTTGATCGCTACTTCCACCGAAGTCGAACCATTATCAGAAAAGAATATTTTTTGTTGATTGTTGGGTAAAA
>NCET01000089.1 GCA_002280815.1 Flavobacteriales bacterium 32-34-25
GGATTAATTACAAAACGATATGCCAATCAAGATGCAAGAGGAAGAGTGAAAGAAGACCGTTTAGGTGGACGCGAGCAAGTAATGGGTACCGAAATAGCTCTTTTTAAAGAAAATCCCATTATGGGAGTTGGAATAGGCCTCGGAAAAGTATTTAGAGAACAGCAGCTAGGGCAAGAAGTGGCTTCGCATAATGAAATTACAAGATTGCTAGCCGAGCACGGAATGTTTGGAGCCTTTATTTTGTTGATTTTGTTTCTTACACCTGTTGTGCTATTTTTGAATAATTATCAAAATATTTATTTTTTCTCTTTTTATGTTTTTTGGCTATTGACCATCAATCATGCTGCCATGCGAATTGCAGCACCCGCCTTTGTGTATGCTTTGACATTGTTGAATGTAAATTTGAAGCCTCTTAGGAAAGAAAGTGAAGTGGTTTAGATTTGCTGAAAATAGTATTTTAACTGAATTTCTGGCTGTTAAAAGAGTATATTTTTGTATCTGTAAATAGTTTACAAACTTGGGAAGAAATTGTGTTTTAAAGAACATTTGAGTTGAATTTTCTCAGGATAAAAACTATATTGCTAACAAAATACCAGCATGCCAAAAAACAAAATCCATTTTGAGATTTCCGAAAGAAAAATGATCCTACATCTTGTGGACTTTTTCTGCGTTTTTATGGCCTTGCATACTGTGGGATACTTTTTTGATCTGGTTTATTTAAAATCGGCAGTTACTAATGTGGTTCATTTGGTTGTGTTAATCTTGTATCTAAAAGTCATTGGGACTATTTTTGAATTGTATAATCTTCAAGTGGCCAGTAATGAGTTTTTAGTGATAAGAAGTACAATTCTAACGGTTACAACAACGGTTTTGGCCTATTTTTTAACACCAGTTTATTCTCCTCAATTGCCTTCAAATCGCCTTCAAATCCTTACTTTTTTAGGAGTTGTTTTCTTGTCATTGATTTTATGGCGTATTTTTTACGCCCGCTTTTTGGCTTCCAAACGGTTTCATCAAAATGCCTTGTTGATATGTGACGAGGAGCAACTAGACGAACTAATTTCGGGATTAGAACATATAGATCCGCATTATAAAATTATAGCTTATGTAAGTGATTTTAAAGCGAAAGGTTTAGATAATCCCATTCATCCTAATTTGAAATCAGTGTCTTCGAAGGATTTAGTGGTTTTTGTGAAAGAAAAAAATATTACCGAAATTGTTGTGGCTATTCAAAAACCAGATAGTATTACTGCCGAATTGTATCAGCAATTATTGAAATTATTGGAATCAGGAAATGTAATTCGGGAATATTCACAGGTATATGAGGCTAAAACGCAGCGTATTCCGGTGCAGTATGTAGGGCGAGATTTTTATCGTTTTTTTCCTTTTAGCCGAAGCAATCAAAATCGTTTGTATTTGTTAATGGTAAGAATACTAGAAATTATAGTTTCAATTATTGGATTGCTAATTACAATGCTGTTAATTCCCTTTGTTTTTTTAGTTAATACAATGGCTAACAAGGGAAGTCTGTTTTATACTCAGGAACGTGTAGGTAAAGACGGTGTGGTTTTTAATATTCTAAAATTTCGTACTATGATTGAAAATGCCGAACTTGAAAATGCGGTATTTGCAAAGGCTCAAGACAACAGAATTACCGCTTTTGGGAGATTCATGAGAAAAACCAGAATGGATGAATTTCCACAGTTTGTGAATATTTTGAAAGGCGAAATGGCAGTGATAGGGCCACGTCCTGAAAGACCTTTTTTTGTAAAAGAAATTGCCGAAATAATGCCTTTTTATGAAACAAGACATATCATAAAACCTGGACTTACTGGTTGGGCACAGGTGAATTACAGTTACGGAGAATCTATAGAAGAGAGTTTAATAAAACTACAATACGACTTGTATTATATCAAACACAGGAGTTTTTACCTCGATTTCAATATTACATTAAAAACCATAACAACCATCTTGTTTTACAGAGGACAATAAGGTTGTTAAATAATTATTGGAATAGCTTTCTTGTTTTTTAGTGCCAATTGTATCAAGAAATAGCCAGAAGTTACTACTAGTGGTAATACTATAAATAAATGCGCTTTATTAATTAGTACGACCAAATAAATCAAAAGTGTAAAAAGATTAAATACCGATAGTTTATAAATCCAAGGCTTGTTTTTTATACCATAAAAAAAGCACAGCACTAACAGTGTCGGGTTGAATAAAAGCACATTGTAATTGTTAGCCAATTCTAAATGATTAGAATAAAAACCCATAAAGAGAAAGAACAATCCAAGGATTCCCATTAGAGAAAAATAAAAATAATGAATTCCTTTTTTGTTTAAAATTACCAATAAACCTAGAAATATTAGGTACGAATAAATGTTGTTCCACCAAGAGCTAGGATGTGATTCTTCAAAGTGTAAAAGAGTTTGGTTTTTAGGAGCTAAAGCTTGGTCTTTGTACTGAATTAACTTCAAGCTTTTTTGTAATTCTAAAGGCAGGAATATTTTTGTTCCTTTAGCATCCACTTTTGTTCCAAAGATAATGCTGGTGCCTAATTTTTCGTAGAAATGATTGTCAAAATAAGGATATAAAATACTTCTATAAGTGAGTTCGGTATCTGTTTTCTTAGTAATTACAGTTTCTCCTAAAGTTTTATTGATGATGTCCACCACCATCGAAGTACAGTTTTTGTCAATAAATTTATAGGTATAATGACTGTCTCCCGAAGCTAACGATGTGTTTAGGTTTTCGAAAAGTTGCTGTTTTAATTCAAGAGGAATGTTAAGCTCTTGCTCATCAACCGAACGGTTTTCGTAAGTGTATTGATTGATGAAATCACTGTAAGGACTCACTATGGCAAAGTATTCTAGATCTCCTTTGGCAAATTTTGGAACAAAATTAGGTGTGTTGAAATCAAATGCACCATAATTATAAACAGCATCTATAAAATTAGCGTTGTCTTTAATTCGAATAGCAGTATGTCCAAAAAGAGAATAGGATTCGTTTCCAACACCACAAGTAATCACGCTTACTGTAGCATCTTTGGATAATTGAATGTTTTGTCCCCAAAAAGGGCTAAAAATACTAAGAAAGAATAACAAAAATGCCGTTTTTTTAGAAAGGAAAATATGCATCATAATAAGTGTCTTTGCTAATTTTTTTTCAAAAGTATCATTTTTTAACGAGCTAACTTCTTTCTTGTTTTAAATAAATAGTCAATAAAACAATCTGTTGAAAATTGATGTTAAGAAAAGTGGCGGAATTTGAAATTACAAAAGGGATTATATTAAATTTGTAGCTATTCTAAAAAGCAAATCGAAAATGAATATTAAAAAACACGTTCCAAACAGCATTACCTTACTGAATCTTTTTTGTGGTTGTATTGCCATGGTTTTTGTAAGCAATCAGGATTTTGAAATTGCTTTTTTCTTTGTGTTTTTAGGGATTTTCTTTGACTTTTTTGATGGTTTTTTTGCTCGTTTATTCAAAGTTACTGGCGAATTAGGTTTGCAACTGGATTCCTTAGCCGATATGGTTACCAGCGGAGTAGTTCCTGGTTATGTGATGTATTATTTGTTGTTGAATAGTCAGCACGAAATATGCAATTGCATGTTTTTTCCTTTTTTAGGATTTATAATTACTTTAGGCTCTTGCTATCGTTTGGCATTTTTTAATATTGATACGCGTCAAACTGAGTCGTTTATTGGTTTACCAACACCCGCCAATTCTTTGTTCATGCTAAGTTTGCCATTAGTACTAAAATATTCAGATTCATTATTTGTTTTAGAACTGCTAACCAGCCAATGGGTTTTGTTGTTGATTACTGCTTTTAGTGCCTATGTTTTAAATGCCGAAATTCCTCTTTTTTCATTAAAAATCAAGAAATTTACGTTGAAAGATAATTTATTGCAAATTGTATTCTTAACACTTTCGGTTTTGTTATTGGTGTTTTTTCAATATGCTGGCGTTCCAATGGTTATTATTAGTTATGTGTTGTTGTCAGTTGTAAATAATAGGTTTTCGTTAGATGGCAAAACAAAATAATAGACGCCGAACGAGAACGTCTAGAAGACCAAAAAAGAAGCCTTCCGCCTTTCGGAAAAAGGCAATTCAAACAGCGGTTATTGTTTTTTGCTCGCTACTGTTTTTAGGAATTGCGTATCATTATAGAAATGGTTTGGCTTATTATTTTAGTTTTAAAACCAATAAGGTTTTAGATAAAGAGGCTAGAGATAAACAAATTTCAGATGTACGGAATTACCAGGTTTTAGAAAAAAATGAAGCCAAAGCTATTGGGATTGATGTTTCGGAATACCAAGGCAAAATTGAATGGGATGCGGTAGAAACTTTGGATAATGATTATGCGCTATCGTTTGTTTTTATTCGTGCCACAGTGGGAAACGATCGATTGGATAAACGATTTAAGGAAAATTGGCTGCAAGCCAAAGAAAAAAATATCATTCGAGGAGCGTATCATTATTATCGTCCGAATGAGAATTCATTAGAACAAGCCGAGCTTTTTATAAAAACAGTCCGTCTACAAAAAGGCGATTTGCCACCAGTTCTTGATATTGAAAAATTACCCGAAAATCAATCTATTGAACGATTAAAAATAGGACTCAGACGTTGGTTGATTGCTGTAGAAGAACATTATAAAGTAAAACCCATCATCTACACAGGAGAAAGTTATTATGATGATTTCTTGAAAGAAGAATTCTCCGATTACTTGTTTTGGATTGCCAATTATAATTTTTACAGAGAAAAAATGAAAGAAGATTGGCTGTTTTGGCAATTTACCGAAAAAGCCTCCGTTTCAGGAATAAAAGGCAATGTTGATGTCAATATTTTTAATGGCGATTTGCAGCAATTGCAGTTTATTACAAAGGAGTAGTTTCAGATTTCAGATTTCAGATTTCAGATTTCAGATTTCAGATTTCAGATTTCAGATTAAGAATGTTAAACATCTAATCAGCAAACTGTTTTTTCTGCAAACCGCTTGAACTTCTAACCTCTAACTTCCAGCTTCCAGCTTCATATTAAAATTCCAGTTTCTTTTTTCTTAATTCGAAATTTTGTCCCAAATACACTCTACGTACCATTTCGTCTTCAACCAATTCTTCCGGTTTTCCGGCTTTTAGAATTCCACCTTCAAACATTAGGTAGGTTTTGTCAGTAATGGCTAATGTTTCCTGAACGTTGTGGTCGGTAATTAAGATTCCGATGTTTTTATTTTTCAATTGGGCTACAATTCTTTGGATATCTTCAACAGCAACAGGATCCACTCCTGCAAAAGGTTCATCTAGTAAAATGAATTTTGGATCAGTAGCCAAACAACGCGCAATTTCGGTTCTACGACGTTCTCCTCCAGAAAGTAAATCGCCACGGTTGGTTCGAATGTGTTCCAAGCTAAATTCAGCAATCAAACTTTCCATTTTTGCAACCTGAGCTTCTTTTGGAAGAGTAGTCAATTGTAAAACACTCAAAATATTATCTTCAATACTTAATTTTCTAAAAACAGATGCTTCCTGTGCCAGATAGCCAATACCTTGCTGTGCTCTTTTGTACATTGGAAAATGAGTAATATCAGTATCGTCAAGGTAGATGTTTCCAGCATTTGGTTTTACTAATCCCACAATCATATAAAAAGAAGTGGTTTTTCCAGCTCCATTTGGACCTAATAATCCAACGATTTCTCCTTGATTTACTTCCACCGAAATGCCTTTTACAACACTTCTTCCTTTGTATGTTTTTACTAAATTTTCGGCTCTTAAAATCATGGTGTACTGGTTTTTGACTATCTAGATGTTGATTCTCACAAATTAACGAATAACGAAATGAATCATTTACTACATTAACAATTTATTATTCTTTTTTTAGTTCTATGTTTTTTTCTTTTTTGATCACTAAGACCGAAAGGAAAATACTCGCTTCGTAAATAATAAGCATTGGAATGGCAACAATAGTTTGACTCACTACATCAGGAGGAGTCACAATTGCCGCGACAATTAATACAATTACAATGGCATACTTGCGGTATTTTCTTAAAAAGTCGGGAGTTACCAGTCCTAATTTAGTTAAGAAATAAATGATTATAGGTAATTCGAAAAACAATCCACTAGCTATTACGGATGTTTTTACCATACCGATGTAAGAATCTAAGGTGAATTGGTTAAGAACAGTTGGGCTGACCGTAAAAGTAGCCACAAAATTCACCGACATTGGAATTACGACAAAATAACCAAAAACGACCCCTAAGAAGAATAATAATGAAGAGAAAAAGATAAAAACTTTAGCGTTCTTTTTTTCGTTTTTATATAAAGCGGGACTTATAAATTTCCATACTTCCCATAAAATGTAAGGAAAACTAAGTATGAATCCAAACAGCATACAAATCCAGATAAACACATTTACTTGGCCTTCCATTTCTGTGTTTTGGATGATAAAAGGCATTTCGGTAATGCAAATGCTATCGGCAAAACCAAGGGTATGTGACAGTTCGCAAAAATAAACATAGGTAAAAAAGCTAGGCCTTGTAGGTCCAAAAATGATGGTATCGAATAAGTAATCACTAATAAAATAGGTTACTATTGCCATAATAATTACTGCAATAGTGCTTCGAACTAATAGCCATCTTAAATCTTCCAGATGATCTAGAAACGACATTTCGTTTATGTTTTTTTTTGCCATTATAGGATTCCTTCTTTTAGTATGTCATGTAGGTGTAGCACGCCTTTGTATTCGCCATTATCAATAACGATAAGTTGCGTGATCGAGTGGTTTTCCAGGATTTGTAACGCATCAATTGCCATAGTGCTAGATGAAGTCGATTTAGGATTTCTAGTCATAATGTCTTTGGCAGTCAAATCCGTAAAAGTATCTCTGTCGTTTAGCATTCTACGAATATCACCGTCGGTAATAATTCCTACCACTTCGTTGTTCTCAATTACTGCTGTTACACCCAGTCTTTTTTCAGAGATTTCAAAAATAACTTTCTTTACAGGAGTATCAGGATTTACCATTGGTTTCTGACTGTGTTCAATCATGTCTTTCACTTTAAGTAAAAGTTTTTTTCCTAAAGCGCCTCCAGGATGGTATTTAGCAAAATCTTCAGCTTTAAAATCACGCATTTCCATTAGGCAAATGGCAAGTGCATCTCCCATTACTAATTGGGCAGTTGTGCTGTTAGTTGGAGCCAGGTTGATAGGACAGGCTTCTGCATCAACAGTAGTGTTTAAAACACAATCAGAACCTTTTGCTAAAAAAGAATTGCTGTTTCCGCTAATTCCTATTAACAGATTTCCGTCTCTTTTTAATAACGGAATTAATGCTTTAATCTCGGGGCTATTTCCACTTTTAGAGATGCAAATAATTACATCGTCTTTTTGTATCATTCCTAAATCGCCGTGAATGGCTTCGGCGGCATGAAGGAACATAGATGGTGTGCCTGTAGAATTGAAAGTGGCTACCATTTTTTGACCAATAATAGCGCTTTTTCCAATCCCAGTAACCACCAGTCGCCCTTTTGATTGAAAGATAATTTCTACAGCTTTTGAGAAGTTATCATCTAAGTAATCAATTAGTTTTACAATTGCTTCACTTTCAGATAATATGGTTTTTTTGGCAATGGCCAATATATTTTCTTTGGATATCAAAACAGAATGTTTAAAATTTGTGTGTGTAAAAGAAATTTGTATCTTTATGTGATGCAAATTTATACAAAATACCAGATAATAAAGAATGAATTCAAACGAAATTGATATCCATAAAGAATTAAAGAAATATTTTGGCTTTAGTCAATTTAAGGGATTACAAGAGCAAGTGATTACGAGCTTAATGAAGAAGCAAGATGCATTTGTTATAATGCCTACAGGTGGGGGGAAATCCTTGTGTTATCAATTGCCTGCTTTAATTCAAGAAGGGACTGCAGTAGTAGTTTCTCCATTAATTGCTTTAATGAAAAATCAGGTTGATGCGATACGAAGTTTGTCTTCAGAAAATGGCATTGCCCATGTTTTAAATTCTTCACTTACTAAAACAGAAACCGCTCAGGTTAAAAAAGATATCACTTCCGGATTAACGAAGCTGCTCTATGTAGCTCCCGAATCATTAACCAAAGAAGAAAACGTCAATTTCTTAAAAAGTGTAACCGTTTCTTTTGTTGCTATCGATGAGGCGCATTGTATCTCGGAATGGGGACATGATTTTAGACCAGAATACAGAAATCTTAAAAATATTATCAAACAATTAGGCAATGTTCCTGTAATAGGACTTACTGCCACAGCAACTCCAAAAGTGCAGGAAGACATTCTGAAAAATTTAGACATGTCGGATGCGGTTACTTTTAAAGCTTCCTTTAATAGACCTAATTTGTATTACGAAGTACGAACAAAGACTAAAAACATCGAATCGGATATTATTCGATTCATCAAACAACATAAAGGAAAGTCAGGAATTATTTATTGTCTAAGCCGAAAAAAAGTAGAGGCTATTGCTGAAGTTTTGCAAGTTAACGGAATTAGTGCTGTTCCGTATCACGCGGGATTAGATGCTAAAACCAGAGCCAAGCATCAAGACATGTTCTTAATGGAAGATGTAGAAGTGGTGGTAGCAACCATTGCATTTGGAATGGGAATCGATAAACCCGATGTGCGTTTTGTAATTCACCATGATATTCCTAAATCATTAGAAAGTTATTATCAGGAAACGGGTCGTGCAGGACGTGATGGCGGCGAAGGACATTGTTTAGCCTATTACTCTTATAAAGATGTGGAGAAATTAGAAAAATTCATGTCTGGGAAACCAGTAGCCGAGCAGGAAATAGGTTTTGCTTTGTTGCAAGAAGTGGTAGCTTATGCCGAAACTTCAATGTCCAGAAGGAAATTTTTACT
>NCET01000457.1 GCA_002280815.1 Flavobacteriales bacterium 32-34-25
AAACAAGGTCTTTTACATCATGATTCGGGACAATTTATCGAGTTAGAGGCGCTTTCGAAATTAGAAAAAGTAAAACTCAAAGGTGCTTTTAAAACCATAAAAGAATTACAAGAAGTCATTTCGATGCGTTTTAATCCTGGAAAAATTACAATCTAATGACATTAAAAGAAAAAATTATTGAGTCGCTTCAAATTTTAGGAATTCTTAAAGAACCTATTGACGAAAAATTAAATCGACTAATAGAAACGGAACGCTTTGTTGTTTTAGATACCGAAACCACCGGTTTTGATTATGTAAATGATCGAATTCTTTGTATTGGTGCCATAACTTTGGAAAACGGAACAATCAATTTACAAAATGCTTTTGAACATTATATGGATCAGGAACATTTTGATAAATCCAGCGTGCAAATTCATGGTATTATTCGAAGTGATGTTTTGGATCACAAATCGGAACTTCAGGTATTGCAATTGTTTTTAGAGTATTTAGGTGATTCGATTATTATTGCTCATCATACAAAATTTGACATGACGATGATTAATAATGCTTTGGTTAGAAACGGATTGGACAAAATTACAAACCGAACTTTAGACACTGCTTCTTTGTACAAAAAAACATTAATAAAATCGAATTTACTGCAACATAAGGATCATTATTCCTTAGATGATTTAGCCGATAAATTTGATATTTCTAAAAAAGACAGACACACCGCCATAGGAGATGCTTACATTACTGCTATTGCTTTTCTTAAAATATTAAAAAAGTTAAGAGAAAAAAATGTGGTTATGCTATATCATCTTTTTAGATAAAGGCATAAAAAAAGCTTCCGTTGCGGCGGAAGCTTTTCTATTATTCTAAGATAAGCCCTATTTGACCATCATCATCCAACTGGATTGGGCCATCATCGGCATTCAATTCGCCTCTAACTTCCAATTCCTCTGGAATAACCTCTTCTGGTGCTTCATAAGGCAAAGATTCCAGTAAATTAACCTGTTTTAATTTTTCTGTCGTCAATTGATTTCCCAAGGCTTTAATTCCTTTTACAGAAATAAATTCCTCAATATCCACCTGCAAACTGTCTTTTTGAACTCCTTTTACTTTTGGATAAACCAATTGCGCCACCGGACGATAATCAGTAGATACAATTTCTAATTGCGAATTAGGATGTTCAGTTATAAAAGTTTCTTCTTTATTTTCAGTTTCCACCAAGAAACGTTTTAAATAATAACGCTCTTTTTCGCCATCATAATAAATCGCCGAAATTGGTTTTTTAGGAATCCATTTTTCTAAAACAATCATATCTTCTTCAAAATGAGTCGTCAATTCAGGAATAACCACTTTCAATTTTCCTGATTGCTGGATAATTAGAATTTTATCATTGGGTCTAAATTCGCCTAATAATTCTCCTCTTGCATCAACGTTCAATCGTTGCACGGTATCGTCGTACCAAATTTTCCTTGGCAATAAAGTAGAAATTCCTTTTTCTTTAATTTCTATTTTTTTGATTGGATATTTAGACGCCAAATTCCCTTTAGAAGCTCTTCCTTTTATCGCTAATTTAGCAAAATCAATATCAAATTTCAATTTCTTGATAGTTCCTACCTGACGTAAAATAACGGTAACAACTTCGGCTTCTCCATTTGGATTACAAGTAAAATATAGAATCTGTGAACCTTTAGTTCCATTAGTTAGATCATACAATTTATCCCTTGTAACTCCCGAAACATTAAATCTCTTGATATAGGAAGGCCCTGATTTTCCATCACGATAAATCACATTGTAAATAGTACGTTTATCACTTTTGTCAAAAACAGCTACATGAATGATATCTTTTCCAACAAAAGTCTTCGCATCCACTTTTGTAACCATCATATTTCCATCGCGCAGAAAAACAATTACATCGTCAATATCCGAACAATCGGCA
>NCET01000090.1 GCA_002280815.1 Flavobacteriales bacterium 32-34-25
TTGATTTTTACAAACTTTGATTTGATTTACGCAAATACACTCTTGTGCTAATGCTGCAACTTTGTACCATACAATTAAAACAATAAAAAATGGCAAATAGAATAGCATTAGTAACAGGCGCAAGCCGTGGATTAGGAAAGGATTCAGTAATAGCATTAGCAAAAAAAGGATTTGATATTATCCTTACCTATCAAACCAAAAAAGAAGCTGCAGACGAAGTAGTAAAAGAAATTGAATCGATTGGACAAAAAGCGTTTGCTTTACCTTTAGATATTGCTACCACAGCAGGTTTTGACCAATTTCTAACTGAAGTTAAAGATGTTTTAGATACGAATTTCGCTTCTGCAAAATTGGATGCATTAGTAAACAACGCAGGAATTGGAATCAACGAAAGTTTTGAAACAACTACTGAAGAAATTCTGGATGCAATGACAAATATTCATTTCAAAGGGCCTTATTTCTTGACTCAAAAATTATTACCATTATTAAATGACGGAAGTAGCATCGTTAACACTTCTTCTGGTTTGGCAAGATTTTCATTTGCTGGATATTCAGCTTATGGTGCAATGAAGGCAGCAATTGATTCATTGTCTCGATACCAGGCGGTGGAACTAGGTAGTAGGAAAATAAGAGTAAATTCTATTGCTCCAGGAGCCATTGAAACAGATTTTGGAGGTGGTGTCGTTCGTGATATTTCAGATTTAAATAAGCATCTGGCTTCTGAAACGGCTTTAGGAAGAGTTGGTTTACCAGATGATATTGGTAGTGTGGTTGCTTTCCTTTGTTCTGACGATTCTAAATGGATTAACGCGCAAAGAATAGAAGTTTCTGGCGGATATAGAATTTAATTCATTCCAAAATCAAATAGCAAAATCAAATAGCAAAATCCCATTCGACAAAATGTTGAATGGGATTTTTTTAAGTCAGACTATTAACATTAAACTTCAAAATACAAACTAAAATCGTTGAATACTTTTATTTAATAAATGGTATAAATTCATGTTTTGTAGTGAGTTAACTTCTATTTCTTAAACAAATAGAGAATAATGAAACTAAAAAATCTCACAACAAAAAAAAACAAAATAACATATTGATAAACAGATATTTAAATATTAAAAAAACTAAAAATAATATAGTTAAATAAAAGGCTCTTTAAAAAAATATCGATTCTGAAACGCTTGTTTCAAAAATAGTTTTTACATTTGCAAAGTCAAAATTAAATCTTATGGCTCGCTGTGTCGAATTTAACGAGGTTGAAAAAATTGAAAAAGCAATGAATGTCTTTTGGGAAAAAGGATATAATGCTACTTCGAAAAAGGATATAATGCTACTTCGATGCAAGACCTTGTGGATGCAATGCAGATCAACAGAAGTAGCTTATACAATACCATTGGCGACAAGCATCAATTATTTATGAAGTGCATTAGCAATTATTTCGATAATGCGATGTGTGAAATAAAAGAAAAAGTCGCTAAAGAAACATCTGCTAAAGCAGCTTTAATTAAAATTATTACTGATAAAGCAAATTGGATTGTAGACTGTGAGAAAGGATGTCTGGGAATGAAAACCATTTTCGAAATTGCTCCTGATGATTGCACTGTTCGTAATCAAATGAGTAAAAACAATGATGTTTTTATCGAATTTATGGCTACAATTGTTCAAAAAGCGATGGATGACGGCGAAATGGACGATACCGAAGATGCAGCTTTAATGGCTGAATACATTGCGACTTCTTTTACAGGATGGAAACAATCGTATATTCTTCATGGAAATCCTATCAAAATCAAAAAAATGTCAGAATTCCTGATTAAAAATATATTTAAATAGTCCTTTTTTTTTACCAAATTCTGGAACGTTTATTTCAGATAAAAAATATATAATACGCATACCATTTTTTAATTTACAGCATTGATTCTGAAACGATTATTCCAAAATTATCGCTATCCAAAACAATAACCTTTAAATAACAAACAGCATGAATTCTGAAACGATTATTCCAAAAACAATACTTTCCAAGATCATTTTAAATCCAATTCCAATTATGAAAAAAATTACCCTAATCGGCATAGTAGCATTATTTGTTATTAGCTGTAACGATAAGAATGCAGCTCCTCCAGTAGCAGAAGCACCACTTCTACCTGTTTTATCTATTAAAAGCGCTGACGCTGTAACTGATGCTGAATATCCAGCGGCATTGCAAGGTGCAGTAGATGTAGAAATTCGTCCGCAAGTAAGTGGAAATCTAGAAAAAATATATGTAGATGAAGGTGCTTATGTAAGCAAAGGACAAACCCTTTTTAAAATCAACGAACGTCCATTTCGCGAGCAATTAAACAATGCTTTGGCTAATCTACACGCAGCACAAGCAGCCTATTTAAACGCTCAGTTAGAAGTAGACAAGTTGACTCCCTTAGTTCAAAACAAAGTAGTTTCAGACTATCAGTTAAAAACTGCTAAAGCTTCACAAAAAATTGCAGCGGCTAATATTGAGCAAGCAAAAGCAATGGTAGGTTCTGCCAGAATTAATTTAGGATATACTAATGTTACCGCTCCGGTAAGTGGTTACATTGGCAGATTGCCTAAAAAACAAGGAAGTTTAGTATCAGCAACTGATATTGAGCCATTAACTAACTTATCTGATGTGCATGAAGTGTATGCTTATTTCTCATTAGGTGAAACTGATTTCATCAAATTCAAATCGGCTTATGCTGGAAATACACTTGGAGACAAAATCAAACACTTACCTCCTGTTACTTTAATCCTTGCCGATAATTCTGATTATCCGCAATTAGGAAAAATTGATATGGTAGACGGACAGTTTGACAAAAATACTGGTGCTATTACTGTTAGAGCTACTTTCCCAAACAAAAACGGGACTTTACGTTCAGGAAATACAGGGAAAATTCGTTTAGGAGTGCAACATGACAATGCTATTTTAATTCCACAATCGGCTACTATTGAAATGCAGGATAAAGTTTTTGTTTTCACTGTAAACAAAGAAAACAAAGTCAACAAAATGCCTATAACCATTAGCGGAAAAAGCGGAACCAATTACTTAATCACAGACGGAGTAAAATCGGGAGACCAAATTGTATTAAGCGGTATCGACAAACTTCAGGAAGGGCAAGCCATTCAGCCTGAAAAATCAAAAGCACCAATTGCTCAAATCATTAAAAAATAATTTTTTATACCAATGTTCAAAATATTTATACAAAGACCAGTACTTGCCACCGTTATCTCCATTTTATTGGTGATTTTAGGAGTACTTGGACTTACAAAATTGCCCTTACAGCAATTTCCTGATATCGCACCACCATCGGTTTTAGTTACCGCAGTTTATCCTGGAGCGAATGCTGAAACGGTGTTACGTTCGGTTGCACCCTCTCTGGAAGAATCGATAAATGGTGTAGAGAACATGACTTACATGAGCTCTACAGCCAGTAATGACGGAACTTTAGCCATTACGGTTTTCTTTAAACTAGGAACTGATGCCGATCAGGCCGCAGTAAATGTTCAAAACAGAGTGGCGCAAGCTACAAGTCAGTTGCCAGCAGAAGTAGTTCAACAAGGAGTTATCACAGCCAAACAACAAAACAGTTTTATTATGGCCATCGGAATGTACACCGATGACGAGTCAAAATACGACCAGACTTTTGTTGCCAATTATGCCCAAATTAATATTATTCCTGAGATTAAACGTATTCCTGGTGTTGGTTCGGCAGCGATTTTTGGAGGAACTAAAGATTATTCGATGCGTGTTTGGTTGAATCCAACTCAAATGTCAACCTATAATGTGACGCCAAGCGAAGTCATGAAAGCCATTCAGGACAAAAGTTTGGAAGCTGCTCCAGGAAAATTTGGAGAACGCAGTAAAGAAGTTTTCGAATATGTAATCAAATACAAAGGAAAACTAACTAAACCTGAAGAATATCAAAATATTGCTATTCGTTCAAATGCTGATGGTTCGATCCTTCGATTAAAAGATGTTGCCAGAGTTGAATTGGGTGCGTATTCCTACAACAGTTTAACGCGCTTAAATGGTAAAAAAGGAATTGTAATTGGAGTTATCCAGTTGGCAGGTTCTAATTCGAATGACATTCAGGTTGCCATTAACAAATTGATGGAAAAGGCTTCTAAAGACTTCCCAAAAGGTATCAACAAAAATATCTTTTACAGTACTAAAGTATCTCTGGACCAATCAATAGATCAGGTAAAACATACTTTAATTGAAGCTTTTATTCTGGTATTTATCGTGGTATTTCTGTTCCTACAAGATTTTAGATCGACATTAATTCCAGCCATTGCAGTTCCTGTTGCTATTTTGGGTACGTTCTTTTTCATGCAGTTATTCGGATTTTCGATTAACCTTTTGACTTTATTCGCTTTAATTCTGGCCATTGGTATTGTTGTCGATGATGCGATTGTGGTGGTCGAAGCGGTGCATGCCAAAATGGAGCACAAACATTTGTCTCCAAAAGTAGCCACACACGAGGCGATGCACGAAATTACCGGAGCGATTATTTCGATTACTTTAGTGATGGCAGCAGTATTCTTGCCTGTTGGTTTCATGGAAGGTTCTACGGGAGTTTTCTACCGTCAGTTTGCCTTTACGATGGCCATTGCAATTGTAATTTCCGCTGTAAATGCGTTGACATTAAGCCCTGCCCTAGCCGCTTTGTTCTTAAAAGACAATCACGCTGCTCATGATGGAAATACACCTTATGTAAAAAGAGGATTTAAAGAAAAATTCTTTGACGGATTCAATAATAGTTTCAATTCCTTAACCAATCGTTATGTGGGTGGATTGCAGTTTTTAATTCGCAGAAAATGGTTGAGCTTAGGTGGATTAGCATTAATAACTGTGGCAACAATTGTAATGGTAAATACTACTCCATCAGGATTTATACCAACAGAAGATCAGGGATTTATTGCCATTGCAGTAAATACACCATCTGGAACTTCTCTTGACGGAACTCAAAAAGTAATGACCGAAGCTGAAAATATTTTAAGCAAATTAGATGCTTCCAGAGACGTTACTGCGATTTCAGGTTTCAACTTATTGACTAATTCTACCAGTCCATCATCGGCAGTAGTTTTTGTGTTATTGAAACCAAATGAAGAGCGTGGCGAAGTGAAAAATATTGACGAAATCATGAATCAGGTTCGTGGCAAATTAGGCGCTATTTCTGGCGGAAGTTTCTTTGTATTTAGTTTCCCAACCGTTCCAGGATTTAGTAATGTAGAAGCTTTAGATTTAGTATTACAAGATAAAACGGGTGGAAAACTGGATAAGTTCAGTGGAATTTCTCAAAATTTTATTGGCGAATTAATGAAACGTCCTGAAATTGCGGTTGCTTTTACCTCTTTTAAAGCCGATTATCCACAATTGCAATTGGATATCGATGATGAAAAAGCCGATCAATTGGGTGTAAATGTAAAAGACATTCTGCAAACCATGCAAGCCTATTTTGGTAGTGCACAAGCTTCTGATTTTAACCGATTCGGGAAATACTACCGCGTTATTGTTCAGGCTGATATTGCTGACAGAGCTGATCCATCGTCAATCGACCGAGTATTTGTGAAAAGCAATCGTGGCGAAATGGTTCCTATCAATACTTTGGTAAAACTAAGTCGTATTTATGGTTCTGAAACCGCATCGAGATACAATTTGTTTAACTCTATTTCAATCAATGCCATTCCGAAACCAGGATTTAGTTCTGGAGATGCGATCAAAGCTATTGAAGAAGTAGCCGCACAACAATTGCCTGCTGGTTACAGCTACGAATTTTCAGGACAAACCAGAGAAGAAATTTCTTCTGGAGGTCAATCGGCAACGATATTCCTGCTGTGTTTGATATTCATTTATTTCTTACTCGCAGCACAATACGAAAGTTACATTTTGCCATTAGCTGTAATATTTTCAATCCCAACAGGAATCTTTGGAGTTTTCGTAGCCATTGGTTTAACAGGAATTGAAAACAACATTTACGTTCAGGTTGCATTAGTAATGCTTATAGGATTGCTCGCCAAGAATGCCATTTTGATTGTCGAATTTGCCGTCCAAAAAAGAAAATCAGGACAGAATTTAATCAAAGCTTCGATTGAAGCGGCCAAATTACGTTTGCGACCAATTATCATGACCTCTCTGGCCTTTGTAGTAGGATTAGTTCCGATGATGAGCGCCAAAGGACCTTCGGCACAAGGAAACCATTCGATTAGTATTGGTGCAGCTGGAGGAATGATTTCAGGAGTAATTCTTGGGTTGTTAATCATCCCGGTTTTATTCATCGTATTCCAACATTTACAAGAAAAGGTTTCTGGAAAACCAGTTGCCGTAATCCATAACGAAGAAAAATAAAAATGGAAAATTATATCACAATAGTCTTGCTGGCAGTTATTGTTAGCATTGGATTCTTATCCTACAAAATTTGGAAAGATCTCGAAACAAAAGATGATTTCTGTTCAGAAAAATAAAGAAGAAGTATAAAAATGAAAAAATATATAACCAAAATAGTGATGATTCTTTTTGTGTTCATCACCTTGATATCCTGTAAAATTTCGAAGGATATTGAAACTCCAAAAGATGCATTTCCTGAGAATTTCAGGAATGCATCGGTTTCAAAAGACAGCACGAGCATTGCCGATTTAGAATGGAAAAATTTCTTTAGCGAAAAGGATTTAATTCAGCTAATTGACAGCGCTGTAACCCGAAATAACGATTTGCAAATTGCTACCAAGAACATCGAAATTGCACAATTTCGTTTCACGCAATCCAAATGGGGAAATGTTCCGCAAGCCAATTTATTGGTCAATGCGAGTACCAGCAATCCGTCCGACAATAGTTTTACGGGAATGAACCTGAATCAGGCTTTGGGTCAAAAACATATTGACGATTATTCGGCGGGAGTTTCACTTTCGTGGGAAGCTGATATTTGGGGGAAAATCCGCAATCAGAAAAAAGGCGCTTTTGCAAGCTATCTGCAATCTGAAGAAGTAAAAAAAGCATTGCAAACTACGGTTGTTGCCAATGTTTCTAAAGGATATTACAATCTTTTAATGTTGGATGCACAACTAGAAATTGCTAGAAAAAACCTGAAATTAAATGATAGTACGAGCAAAATTATCCAGTTAAAATACGATTCGGGACAAGTAACTTCGTTAGCGATTCAACAATCGGAAGCGCAGCAATTGAGTGCAGCACAGTTGATTCCGTTATTGGAACAAAATATTGCCATTCAGGAAAATGCATTGAGTGTTTTAACGGGTTCATTCCCAAATTCGAAAGCTAGAAATACGCATTTAAGTGCGATCGAACTGAAAAACAATACGGCAGTTGGAATTCCGTCATCATTAGTAAGCCGAAGACCAGATGTAAAAAGTGCCGAATTAGCACTGAAAATAGCTAACGTCAATGTGGGAATCACAAAAGCTGATTTGTATCCTTCACTTAAAATTACAGCGCAAGGCGGTGTCAATTCGTTCGAAACCAGCAGCTGGTTTAACATTCCTGCTTCCTTATTTGGAACCGTTGCCGGAGGTTTGACTCAGCCTTTATTGAACAACAAAAAAGTAAGAACGCAATACAATATTGCTTTGGCTGAAAGAGAAAAATCAGTATTGAGTTTTAGACAAACCGTTTTAGTTGCGGTAAGCGAAATTTCGGATGCTTTAGTAAAAGTAGAAAAATTAGAACAGCAACAATCTTTTTTACAAAAGCGTGTTAAAACTTTGCAGCAAGCCATTAAAAATTCTAATTTGTTGTTCAAAAACGGAATGGCTGAATACCTGGAAGTGCTAACGGCACAAGCGAATTTATTGCAAAGCGAACTGGAATTAGCCAATATGAAAAGAGAACAATTAGCGGCTAATATCGAGTTGTATCGTGTTTTAGGTGGGGGTTGGAAATAAGAACATTTGTTCATAAAAAACGTTGTTTTTATTTATAAACCATTAAGAATTTAAGATCAATTAAGACTAAATTTTCTTATTGCCTTACTGGTAAAAATGAAATAATAAACGGTAAATTATTAAAATAAAAATTAAAAAATAATATGAGTACAACTAATTTATTTACACCCTTTAATTTTAAGACATTAAATCTTAAAAACAGAATTGTAATGGCGCCTATGACGCGTTCTTTTTCTCCAAACGGAATTCCAACGGACGAAGTCGCTACTTACTATCAAAAAAGAGCGGAAGGCGAAGTCGGTTTAATACTATCTGAAGGAACGGTTATCGACAGACCTTCATCTTCAAATGATGCGAATGTTCCTCATTTTTATGGCAATCAGGCATTAAATGGATGGCAAAAAGTAATAAATGAAGTACACGCAGCCGGAGGTCAAATGGGACCGCAAATCTGGCACATGGGAATCATGGACAATCATCATTCGGGTTGGGTTCCACCAGTTCCTTTTGAAGGTCCGTCGGGATTGAACCGTCCTGGTTTCAATAACGGAACTACGATGACTGAAAAAGATATTGAAAACACCATTCTTGCCTTTGGAAAAGCCGCTGCCGATGCTAAAAGACTGGGTTTTGACACTATCGAAATTCACGGTGCTCACGGGTATTTGATTGACCAGTTCTTTAATCCTGAAACCAATTTACGTACGGATATTTATGGTGGAAAAACCATAAAAGAACGCAATAAATTTGCCATTGAAGTGGTAAAAGAAATTAGAAGACAGGTAGGAAATGATTTCGCGGTGATTATGCGTTTCTCTCAGTTCAAACCTTCTGATTACAATTATAAAATAGCAAAAACTCCTCAGGAATTAGACTCTTGGTTAACGCCTCTTGTGGATGCCGGAGTAGATATTTTGCATTGTTCACAACGCCGTTTTTGGGAAGCTGAATTTGAAAACTCCGATTTGAATTTTGCAGGCTGGGCTAAAAAACTAACTGGATCTCCAACAATTACTGTGGGTTCTGTTGGACTTTCATCTGATTTCTTTGGTGCTTTTGCAGGCGAAAGTTCAGAACCTACTTCTTTAGAGGAATTAAACAGACGTTTCGACAGAGGCGATTTTGATTTGGTTGCCGTTGGAAGACCTTTATTATCTGACCCAAATTGGGTAGCCAAAATAAAAGCTGGAAAAACAGAGGAATTGGTAGGATTTAGCAAAGAAGCTTTAAGTGAATTGGTTTTATAATTTTTATATTCAGGTTATTTATTGACAAACCTCTACGCAGTTGAACTGTTTAGAGGTTTATTTTTTTATTTCAAATCATAAGAATTAATCGAGTAAAAAGACTACATTTGAAAATAGGTTATGCAGAGTATATCTAACTATATTTGGGTGTATTGTCGATATAAAACAATAATCTAGTTAGGTTATATTTTCAAAAAACAAAAAAAACAGAGGTACCAATCAAAAAATAAAATGGAACAAATTACTAAAGAACTTTTTATAGAGTTTCTTATTGCTAACAAAAATTATCCGGAGGATTCATTTTTAATGGATCATCATATAATTGATATCGTCGGAAAAAATAACAAGAAACTTATTTATGCCGATTTAACAATACTTGATACTATCAGCAATAATTATTTAGCGTTTGTTGAATTTAAAGAAAAAATATCTCTAGATTTAAACCAATATAAATTATATTTAGGAGTTCTTAATAATCCCGATTTAAGATTTTATTTTATTGAACCTTTTGAAAAAAACGACTTTAAAATTTACATTTTCTTTGAAAATAAATTACAACAAATATCGAAAGAGGATTTTCCAAATTACAAAACTTTGATAGCAAAAAGTTTGGCTGATAAAAAAGCTGAAATTGAGAAACAGTTATTTGAAAGAAAAAAAGAAAATGAAAAGAAAAAAAATACAATTACTAGTACTTTAACGGCTACCATTTTAAGTTTAGTAACCGCATTAACACTTACTCAATCACTTGATATTTTCGATTTTAAAAGCGACAAAAACGATAAAGAAATACAGAATATTAATCTAAAAATTGAAAAAAAATTAAATGATTTAAAAGGTAAAATAATTCTGCTTGAAACAAAAAAAGATACAATTAGTAAAACAGACATTGAAATTCAATCTTTGAAAAATAGAATAAAAATA
>NCET01000091.1 GCA_002280815.1 Flavobacteriales bacterium 32-34-25
AATATTATCTTTGTTTAATTACTAATTACCCTTTAACATAAAATAAAAAAATCTCTAAAAAATTATTAAACAACGTTTTAGGGATTTTTTATTTTTAACCTAGCCAGCATTTAGCCGACATATATATATTATAAATAAAAAAAGCAGCCTATTACTAAGCTGCTTTTTCAAATCAATCAATTAACACAAAACTATACCCACATCAATTACTAGTACTTACTTTCTTTATCAAAATACAATCCTATTTCGGCTAATGCTGGCTCAAGCCTAGCTGACTCAATACGCAACCTTACTTTAGATGCAGTTACAGCAGGAAACTCCAATAACCTTTTGAAACCAATAGTAGTGCCTTCAGTTGCTTTTTTCCATTCTTTACCATTCCAATATTCAAGAACAAATTTCTCTACCCTTTGACCAATCGTAATGTTTTCCTGAAGTAGTAAAACAAATGTTTTTTCTTTCTTCAAATTTATTTCAATACTATTATCATTCTCTTTCATTGAAAAAGAATGATGAGTAGCATCATTACTATCCAATAACGGTTTTATTTTTTTAACTGCTCCAACTCCTTTGGCTCCTTTTAAAAAATTTACTTTAAATATAGCATCCAGTTTCTCTTTCCAAGACTTTAATGCCTTAATATCAAAATCAGTAATTAATCCTCTTGTATCAGGTGGAATATTCAATAACAGAACTCCATTTCTTCCTACCGAATGGAAATAAATTTCTTTAAGATATTCTGGTGTTTTTACTTTTTTATCTTCATTTTCATGATAAAACCATCCCGGACGGATCGATACATCTGTCTCGGCAGGATACCACTTTAAGGCGTCTCCATCTCTTAATTGACTACGACTCCCTAAAACCTGACCTCTGTTATTTCCGGATGGTGGTTCATCAGCTTTAGTTTGGGAACCTTCATTGTATTTATTGTTTTTCCCTACAGGCACTACACTCCATTCCTGTTCACGTCCATGCCCTGTTTCCGTCCCTACCCAACGTACATCTGGACCTGAAACTGCAATCACTGTTTGCGGTTGTAATTTTCGAATATGTGCGTACCATCTTTCAAAATCATATACCTGCTTTTTGCCATTAGGACCTTCTCCATTAGCACCATCAAACCATACCTCATCCACTTTCCCATATTGAGTAAGCAATTCAGTTAATTGATCGATAAAGAAATCATTGTAACCATCAGTCCCATAAGAAGCGTTATTCCTATCCCAAGGTGATAAATAAACTCCAAAACCTACTCCCAATTCTCTACAGGCATCAGCCACTTCTTTTACTACATCTCCTTTTCCTTCCTTCCAAGGACTATTTTTTACGGAATACTCAGTAGTTTTAGTTGGCCATAAACAAAAGCCATCGTGGTGTTTTGCGGTAAGAATTACTTGTTTAATTCCTGCTTCTTTACAGGTTCTTACCCATTGTTTAGCATCTAAAGCTGTGGGATTAAACAATTTTGGATCGTCTTTCCCTTCTCCCCACTCTCTACCTGTAAAAGTGTTGATTCCAAAATGTATAAAACCTGTTACTTCCAAACGCTGCCATCTCAATTGCTGTGGTGTAGGCGTAATGTTAGCCGCAATTTTCACCAATTCATCGTCAGACATTGACTTATCAAGGCGTACAAAATTTTGTGTTTGCGAAAAACCTACCGATGTAAGCATTGTAATTAAAAGCCCTAATTTTACTCTACTCTTCATTTTATTTTTATTAAATTTATTTTTTCTTTTATTTTATTTACAATCCTTTTTCAGAATAGTATATTGATAAAATAACACGAATTAGCTATGAATTCATAAAAAGGAGACTGAATGAACAGCCTCCAGATTATGAAAGTTCAATAAAAAAACACTATTGAATTATGAATTTAGACGATTTAGAATTCCCTTTTTTATCATAAAACTTAACAATATAAACGCCCGGTTTAAAATCTTTTCCATTTAAATTAATTTTCTCTTCACTACTTAAATTTTTTGTATAAATCTCTTGTCCATTCAAACTATATATTTTAACACAGCCCTCTTTTTCAACGGGTAATTCAATTGTAAAAACATACTTAGCTGGATTTGGATATATCAAAACATTAGATGCTACTTCGTTAGTACCATTAGCAGTATTAGAACTATTTTCTAATTTCACACTAGTAACACTCTTAGCTGTTAAATTCCCTTCATCTAAATTTGCATTCATTATAGTATTTAATGCTCTTAAAAGTGAAAGTTGGTTTGTATAATCAACATCAGTTGCGCTATCCCAATACATTATACCAGCTAATGACATATCTCTAACATATTTCGTTTTATCTATTATAGTTTCTTGCCCATTGAAGGTAATATCTTTCACAGGAGGTACATTCACAGATATTTGATCAAGTGAAGGGTCGAGTGAAGGATATTGAGCTACAATCGCTCTATAACTTGTAGTTACTTTAGAATCATCAGTGGCAGCACCAAAAAATGGTACACCCATAATAAGTTTTTGAGCAGGATAACCGTAAGTTAGCATAGCGCTGACATTATTCACAAATTCAGCATAAGGAAATCGATTAGGGCTTGGTCCATAAGACTGTATGGATATGAAATCAAGAGCCGAAATAGCAGCCGAACTGATTTTATAATACAATGGATGTAGTGTAACACTAAAATTAAACGTTGACGGTAAAATAGCATTCATAGCCACAATAGTAGTACTATAATCAGACCATTCTTGAGTGGTTAAACACCACTCAAAATCTAAATCCACTCCATCAAAACCATAAGTTTCTACAATATTTTTCACCTTATTAGCGAAATTTGTTCTGGCAGTACTATTTGTCATCATTGTCTTCCAATCTCCACCACTAATTCCCAAACGAATTTGTACTCCATCATATCCAGTCATTGTTTGTTTGAGTCCGTCTAATACACCTAGCCATGTTCTTGAATCTTTTCCTGGTTGTGATACATCGTCGTATTTCCAATAAGCAGAAGTCTTTGTTTCATTCCATGAATCTACAACTATTGGATTGTTCTTAATTGTATTCACTTCACTATTACTGAAACTTAATAAACTGGTAACTGTTTCGTCCAACTTACCATCAAAGTTTACTCCTAATTCAAAATTTGATCTACTAAAGGGTCCGGTAGTGGCAACTAAACCATCTCCATTTTTATAAGAAACGGCTACAGAAACACCATCAACATAAATTTTTACTTGTTGATAAGCAGCTGCACTTCCTGAATAAGTTACAGCAACATGATGCCATCCACCTGCTGAAATTCCTGAATTATCAGCAATCACATAATTATCAGCTCCATTTGAAAGATGAAAAATTAATTGATTATTGGCTGCTGCACCTAATTGTAAATCAATATTTTTAGTTGTTGATTCGTACTTTCTAAAAATATAACTATTTTCAACCCATTGATCTATGTATACCCATGATGCAAAAGAAAAAGTACCAACTCCTCCTGTAGATTTATTAAGCAAGTCTCCCCCACAATTCATAGAAGCACCGGAACCTGAAAAATCCATCAGTCCGTTTCTTGAAGCAAAACTTGCCATGTATGCAGCATTAGTTAACACACCGTCATTAACTGGATATTCAAAAAACAGATCTCCATTTGCATAAGGATTGGCAGCCAGATAGATTATATCATTATTATTTCGCAGATACTCTTCACTGACTTGATTACTCTCGTAAAAATTAGATCTTACATAAGTACTTACAATTTTATACTTAAAGGTATTATTATTGGTTACTGGTACCAAAGATGCACTTGAAAAAGTACCTGAATAATTATTTTTAGTATCAACCACTGATGAAGTACTTTTATCCATTTTCCAATATGAAATTAAATTAGCATAAGAAGGGTGGTATTTATTGATCGTATTCTTCATATCAATATCTGACGCCGTGATAGCATAATTCCAGAGTTTAACCTCATCGACTTTTCCATTAAAGCTTTTCCCTATTTGAAAAGCACCAGTTGTAACTGCAGTTGTTGTTGGAAGTGTACCATTTCCAGAGGAATATGTAATACCTGTTGTGACTTGATTCCCATTTATATAAATACGAATCATATTATAGGCTGACTGTGTACCATCATAAGCCATAACTATATGATTCCATTGTCCTACCGCAATTGCTGAATTATCAACCTGAGCATAACTGTTTCCATTATTAGCAACATGAAAATACAATCTTTTTGTTGATGACTGCCCCAATTGAATATCGATTCTATTTTGAGCAGGGAGTGTAGGGGCAGTTTTGCTAAAAATGTAACTATTTACATTCCATGAATTTATATAAACCCATGCTTCAAAAGAAAACTGGTTTACTCCATTTAATTCATTAATATTTCCAAAGGAAGCATAACTGCTTGTGGTTCCCGAAAAGGCAATACTTTGGTTCGTTGTCTGGCTTTTAACTACCTGGTTAATGGTAAATAATAAAGCAATAAATAATACTTTTTTCATAAAAAATAATTTTGGTTAGGGTTAGTAATGGTTTTAAATTAATCTATAACATTATTAAAAAATTTAAATTTCTAAATTGATTTTATCTCCTTTTAACATTGGTTAAACCGATTGTCTTTATGGTCATTCAGCTTAGTACTACCAGTAATTCTAGCATCACTGGAAGCACTAAATGATTTCATTCTATTATTTTTTTACAGCTATGATGGTAGTAGTATTTTTTAAATCTTCTGAACTAGCTGTTAATGAAAATTCGCCTTCTTTTTCCAGAGATTGAAGAATGATTTGACATTTACCATTAAACAACGAACGCTTCCATTTACCATCTAAACATTTATCATCTTCATGAGAACTTGGATCTCCGTTGCCTACACCAAGAATGCGAGCCTCTCCTGCAAGTTTAAACTGAATCAAATTCATCGCGTCTGGAACCTCTCTACCTTTACTGTCCAAAACAGTTACATTTATTACAGAGACATCGTTGCCATCAGCTTTAATAGTTTTACGATCTGGAGTCAAAACAATTTGATACGCTTTATCAGTAGTTTCCACAGCAGTACGAATCGTCTTTCCGTTTTTCAAACCAATTGCTTCTAATTTTCCTGGTTCATAAACAACATCCCATTCTAAATGTCCGTTTCGAGGCATTGCTTTTTTTCCAAGACTTTTGCCATTTAATAGCAATTCGACCTCTTCTGCATTACTGTTACACCATACATTTACTTTATCTCCTTTTTTGTGACCATTCCAATGTGGATAAATTTTGATGACATCTTTATCTGTCCACCAGCTTTGATAATAATAGTAGGTGTTTTTTGGAAAACCACAAACATCCATTATCCCAAAATGAGAATTAACATTTGGCCATGTAAATGGAGTAGGCTCTCCACGGTAATCAAAGCCAGTCCAAACAAAACCTCCCATCAACCAAGGTCTTTCTACGGTAAATTTCCACCATTCTTCCGCGTTTTGTCCCCAACGTGGTTTATTCAAATCGTAATCAGGCAAATACCCTTTTAGCGAATCTTTTACATACATCCCTCTTGAACTAACCATACTGGATACTTCACTAAAAATGATAGGTTGTGTAGGATGTTCTTTGTGATAATCATCTAATTCTTTAATATGATAATTAAAACCTCTTACATCCATTTCTTCATTAATCCCTTTAAAATTGATTCCGTTATTTCCTCCATAAGTACTCAAGCGTGAAGGATCCAATTCTTTTTGGCGTTGTACTAAAGTATGCGCCATACGTCGTCCCAAATCTGTGTTTTGAACACCAGTTTCTTCATTCCCAAGACTCCACATCATAATACTTGCATGGTTACGGTCTCTTAAAATTAATTTTTCAAATTGATCGAAATATTCTTTCCCTGTACCTATAACTCTAATTTCATCCAAAACCATCATTCCCAATCTATCACAAGCTTCCAAAACAGATTTTGATGGAGGATTATGGCTGCAACGGTAGGCATTCACCCCCATTTCTTTTAATAGCTTTATTCGGTAATACACTAAAGCATCAGGTACAGCAGTTCCAACCCCAGCATGATCCTGATGTACACACATTCCTTTCACTTTCATAGATTTTCCATTTAAAGAAAACCCTGTAGTAGCATTATAATCAAAAGTGCGAACTCCAAATTCGGTTTGAGTACTATCTGTGGTTATACCATTCTTTTTTACGATAGAAACCAATCGGTATAAATTAGGCGTATCTAAATCCCATAATTCAGGCTTGTTGATAGATAACTTCTGAGCTATTTTACCAATTTCATTATTTTTAACCGTTAGTTTTTCTGTGACCGTTTTAGTAACCTTATTCCCTTTAGAATCTATCACATAAGAAACTACCGAACAATTCACTGTTTTCCCTTCCTGGTTTTTTACAGTAGTTTCGGCTTCTACCAGTGCTTTTGATTTTTCGATTTTTGAAGACACATAAACTCCATACTCTGGAATATGTACGGGATTAAATGTTTCCATAAAAACATTTCGGTAAATACCAGCTCCTTCATAAAACCAACCTTCATATTGTGTGGCATCAACTCGAACTACAATAACATTGTCTCCTGAAAATTCAATAAAATCAGTAATATCAAAAGAACTTTCAGCATAGCCACTAAAATTACTTCCGATGTAATTGTTATTTACCCAAATTTTGAAATCACGGTAAACCCCTTCAAAACGGAGTACAAAACGCTGTCCTTCTTTCGCCTTATCTGCAGTAAAATGTTTTCTATACCAACCAATGCTGTTATCTGGATAAAAACCACCAACAGGTCTATAGCCATGACTTTGTACATCAAAATGTTTATGGTATTCAAAAGGAAGTTCTACTGCCCAATCATGAGGAACATTTACGGTACGCCATGCGCTGTCGTCAAATTTTGGCACTACCGCACCACCACCACCACCAGCAATAGTAAAATTGCGAACAATACCATAGTCAAAATCTTTAGAAGGATTATTAGCACTCCCTAAATGGAATTTCCAGTTTTTATTCAATGAAATGTTTTCTCTTGAAGTATTATTTTGAGAATAAATTATTTGAAAAGAAATCAATAAAATCCAAAACAAAATTTTACTGTTATTTTTTAAAGATAGATTCATAATTTAACTTGTATTTAATTATTTATAAAATCATTACCGATTTTTATTTTTGAAAATAGTTTTTGCTTACACATTAACAGAAAAGATTTTAGACTTATCAACTCTCTCAAATCTATCTTAACATAGCTACAGTTGCTACAGTTCTAAAACCAATATGATTCGTTCCAGAATCTGGGTTCATTCCCATTTTTGCCGAAATTCTATAGCTAGCACAATATGATGCATTGCATAAAAACGAACCTCCTTTTATTACATGTTCCCTATTATTTTGATTACTAAAACAACATGTTTTATCAGCATCATTAGGATATTTTGCGGTTTTTTTGTCATTTTGCTCATCAAATACATCGCTTGTCATTTCCCAAACATTTCCCAGCATATCGTAAATACCTATAGAATTTGGTGAATATGATTGTACTGGTGCTATATATTCAAAACCATCTTTTGATTCATTTTTTACTGGAAAAATGCCTTGCCAGGTATTCGCTTTTTCGTTTAAAATTTCAGAATTATTGCCCCAAGTATAAATTGCATCAGTTAAATCTCCTTGTGCAGCAGATTCCCATTCTATTTCAGTTGGTAAACGCCTATTTGCCCATTTGCAATACGCCAAAGCATCTTCAAAGGCAATATGTACTACCGGATAATTCTCTTTTCCTTCTATAGAACTTCCCAGTCCCTCAGGCTGCTTCCAGTTAGCCCCTATTGTCCAACTCCACCACTGTGTGTAATTTTCCATAGAAGTTACTTTACCAACGCAGGTATTGAATACTAAACTACCGGGCTGTAATATTGAATCATGTGGTTTTGGGGTTTCATCAGGAAATTCTTTTTTCATAACTTCCCAATCTACCGCTCTTTCTGCTACAGTTTTGTAAGCTGTTGCATCAACAAAAGCCTTAAATTGTTTATTGGTAACTTCAGTAATATCAATAAAAAAGCCATCGACAGTTACTTGATGTGCTGGCATTTCTCTAAGCATAGCAAATTGATCGCCCTGCTTTGCCCCTTGTGTAAAGGTCTTGCCTTTTACCCAAACCATACCTTCGGGAGTTGAAATATGCTTTGGCTTTTCAATCAAAAAAGCACCTATATTATTACTTTTTTTGTCTTCAAGAGATTTAGAATTATCCTTAAAATTCATAAACAACATCAGAATTAAAGGAAGTAGCACTATTTTTATGCTTGTTTTCATCTTGATTTTTTTGTCTAGTATAATTAATGCCTTTTTCTACTATCTCTTATAATTACAAACCTGCATGTAGATTTGCATTAACTGATGTTTTTTTTCATGACAAACCACTTCTGACTTTGCTTCAATTTTAATTGCTGCATCAAATGCTAAGTCTTTATTTTTAGAACACCCAATACTAAACCACCCATTAGGGAAATAAACTTTCAATCCGTTAGCATCCTCATCCTGAAGAAATAAATCAAATTCGCCAGTAACCCAATTAACAAATTGGTTAAAAACAACTTTATCCTTTAATGGTATAATCTCCTCTATTTGAAAACGAAATGGTTTAGTAGGCATAATGATTTTTATGTATATAGTATTTCAATATTGTTTAAAACTCCCATCTAACAAAAGCTTCCATAGCAGCATAATGCGCTAATCCAAGCTGATTGTATAATTGAGCAGTTTCAGAATTTCTATCTTCGGCTCTTTGCCAGAATTCTCTATCAATTCCCCATTCTTGCCAAGCACCTCGGTACAACCAAACCCAGCAGTCTTTCATAAAATCTTTCGGTTTCAATTCTTTCACTGCTTCAAAAATTGCGTCCAAGCAAACTTTGTGTGTTCCGTGTGGATCAGCTAAATCTCCAGCAGCATAGATTTGGTGCGGTTGTATTTTTTCGATAAGATCCATTGTAATTTGGATGTCAGCTGCTCCTAAAGGCTTTTTTTCAATAGTTCCAGTTTCATAGAAAGGCAATTCCATAAAATGAATTTGAGCATCAGGCAATCCAACAAAATGACTAGTCGCACGCGCTTCCCCTTTTCGAATCAATCCTTTGATGTAACGAACTTCAGGAATATCAATTTCACTGGCTTTTTTGTTCTTTAAAAAGTTTAAAGCTTTTTTATAAATATCTTCGGCTTCACTATTTTTTATTCCAAATTTCTCATTATAATCCACTACAAAACTGGCAAAACGCAAGGCTTCATCATCAGCCACGGCAATATTTCCTGAAGTTTGGTAAGCCACATGTACTTCATGACCTTGTTCTTGCAAACGCATAAAAGTTCCTCCCATACTAATGATATCATCATCGGGATGCGGGCTAAAAAGCAAGACTCTTTTTCTTGCTGGTTCTGCTCTTTCCGGTCTGTTGCTGTCATCCGCATTGGGTTTACCACCAGGCCATCCTGTGATGGTGTTTTGTAGTTTATTGAAAATTTTGATGTTGATGTCGTAAGCAGGACCTGAATCAGCTAACAAATCGCTCATTCCATTTTCAATATAATCAGCATCAGTAAGCATTAGAATTGGTTTTTTCAAATCCAATGCCAATCCTAAAACTGCTTTTCGAATTAATTTATCGGTCCAAACAATTTTTTCGACTAACCAAGGTCTGTTAATTCTGGTTAGTTTTGAAGAAGCTTCTTTATCTAAAACAAAAACGGCATTGTTGTGTTCTTGTAAAAAAGAAGCCGGAATTTGATTAGTCACTTCTCCTTCAACCGATTGTTGAATGATGTTTGATTTTCCTTCACCCCAAGCCATCAGGATTACTTGTTTGGCTTCCATTATTTTTTTTACGCCTAATGTGATGGCTGTTCTTGGCGTATTGCTCAATCCTGAGAAATCACCACTTGCAGCCACTCTGGTGATGTGGTCTAAGGCAACTAATCTGGTTTTTGAATTTTGCAAAGAACCAGATTCGTTAAATCCGATATGACCGTTTCCACCAATTCCAAGAATTTGCAAATCAATCCCGCCCAAAGCCTCAATTTTGGCTTCATAATCAGCACAATAATCGGCAATTTCTTCTTTAGATAGAGTTCCGTCAGGGATATGGTAGTTTTCAGGTAAAATATCTACCTGATCCAATAGTAATTCCTTCATAAATCGCACGTAGCTATTTATAGAATCCGGCTCCATTGGATAATATTCATCTAAATTGAATGTAATTACATTTTTAAAACTCAGTCCTTCTTCTTTGTGCAAACGCACTAATTCAGCATACAATCCCTTTGGTGAAGAACCTGTCGCAAGTCCTAATATACAAGATTCATCTTTTTCTTGTTTTGATTTGATAAGTGCTGCAATTTCCTGAGCAACAGCTTTAGAGGCGGTAGTTGAGTTTTCAAAAACTACTGTGTTAATGTTCTCAAATCGTTTTTCAAATCCTGTTACTTTGTCTATTGTACTTTTCATCGTTTTTTGATTTATTTATAATCTTTAATCTTAATAGCTATTATTTTCTTGACCAGCTTCTGTATTTATGTCCTTTAAAGGCATAAAAAATGATCATTAAGTAGGTAGGTAACAATATCAAATAAGCTATTTGATTGCCACTTTTGGCTGTTGTTGTCACATTATTGATTTCGTTTGCTCTGTTGATTGTTTCTACCAAAGCGCCATAAATCAATGGAAAAATTGCTCCTCCAATAATTCCCATAATCAATATCGCACTGCCTATTTTAGTATATCCACCCAAATCCTGAAGAGCCATTGGCCAAATCGCAGGCCAGCAAAGCGCATTCGAAAGTCCCATCAATGCTACTAAAATAATGACTAACGGTAAGGCTGGAATTCCAGGTAATTGAACAACTATAGTGGGAGAAATGGTAACAATTAATAATACCAGAATCAATCCAAAAATTCCAGAAGCTTTTAATGCCTGAACTTGAGAAACATATTT
>NCET01000092.1 GCA_002280815.1 Flavobacteriales bacterium 32-34-25
GCAATATGCCCATAACTGGACTCTACTTGATAATCACTTCCTAGAAATTTTTCGATTGTTTTCGCCTTCGCAGGTGACTCCACTATAACTAAATTCTTTGCCATGTCCCGTTTGTTTGTGTCGGCAAAAGTATATGATTTTTTTAAATTTTGGGTTTTTTAAATTTTAAAAGTCAATATAATCGTTGATTTACAAGTTTTCAATGGTTTAAATCTCATCCCTTTTAAGAAAAAAACATTCTAATAATAAATGAACACTTATTATAAATCTAACCTATTTTACTACAAATAAAATCATTATTTAGGAGCGATTACAACTTCAATACCAAGTTCTTCCAGTTTCGTTTTAGTTTCGATATCTATACCTTCATCTGTAATCAAAACATCAATTTTATCTAAATTACAAATTTTACCAAAACCTCTTACATTCATTTTTGTAGAATCTGCTAAAACAATAATTTTCTCAGAAACATCTATCATAGCTTGATTTAAATGCGCTTCTAAAGAATTTGATGTACTTAAACCAAAATCCAAATGAATCCCATCTGCTCCCAGAAATAGTTTATTACAAGAAAACTGACTCAAAGTAGCCTCTGCAATCGGACCTACGGCTGAAGTTGAACTGTTTCGAATATCTCCGCCCAATTGTATCGTATCTATGTTCGTTACTTTACAAAGTTCTAAAGATACCTTTAATGAAGGGGTAAGCACCGTTAATTTTTGAAACCCTGTGATAGTCCGAGACAAATAATGAATATTCGAACCCGAGCCCAATATAATATAATCGTGATCATTAATATATTTTAAAGCCTCTTTTGCTATTTGTTTCTTTTGTTCAACCTGCAATTCTTCTTTATCATCAACATTTCTTTCAAAAGCATAAATAGGTTGCTTACTGGCTCCACCATGTGTACGATGCAAAAGCTTTTCATTTTCTAAAAAATTTAGATCCTTTCGTATGGTTACGGTTGAAACATTATGTGTTTCACACAAATCAACCACATTCACATATCCTTTTTGATTTAATTCCTTAAGTATATCCTCTTGTCTCCTATTGATCATTGTCATAATAAAACGTCTTTTTAATTTTTTTGATATTGAAAGATACAAAAATAAATTATATAAATAAATTTCATTTTATTTAAATCTCCTTTGTTTAATTTCATTATATTTGTTAATCGAAACTTTATTTTAAATAAAAAGGGCAAAATAAACCTTAATCAAAACTAAACGAACAAAAAAACAAAACAAAGCACAAATATTGAATATACTCATTATTTGCGTTAGAACGCAAGATAACATACGACGGCAGTTTACCTACCAAGTTGTTTTCAACCACCGGCTTATGTTATGCGTTACATTCTCGGCTTTATTGAACTAATATTAATCCATAAAAAAAACAAAATCATGACTGCAATGCAAAATTTAAAACAGGATTTACAAGAATCTATTGCATCAGAAACAGAAGCACTGCAAGAAATTAAAAACGAATTAATAAGAAATACTTGTCTTGCAATACTTGAAAGAGTTATGAGAAATGCAATTAAAAGAGTAGACGAAGAATTTTTAGAAATAGAAAAACAACAAATGGCAGATGTATCTAAATGGACTTTAGAGAACTGTGATATTCCTAGAAGTGGAAGTTTAGATCAATTTTTTAATGAATATTATGATTCTAACTTTAATCACAAAGTTACTCAAACCGAAATATAACTAACTGATTTGAGATCGAACTTGACGCAGTTTGCTGAGCCTATAAAAATATCTTCTTCCAAGCAATCAATATCCCAAAAGGAACTCCAGGTAAAATACTAAATTAGCTCGCGGTGTATTACAATGTTTTCAAACAACACAAAATCTATCTTATTAAAAAGACTAGGAAAGAAGACATAATGACAAAAATCCTCTGGCAATCAAATCAAAAATCATTCTTTTATAATTTCAAACTACAATTGATCAGCAGGCAAATCACGAATCGACTTAAACAACTTATAAATCAACAGGAGTTAGAATTATGATACTCATAATTTTATTTATAATTCTGACCAATGAATAAATAAAACTATATAAAAAACCAAAAAATTTACGATTTCAAAACAACCACAACAATGTTATCATGAAAGAACACAACAAGACTTTAGGAGAATTTATCATCGAAAACCAAGCCGATTTTCAATATTCTTCGGGTGAATTATCACGTATCATCAATTCGATTCGTTTGGCCGCTAAAGTTGTCAATTACAAAGTAAGTAAAGCAGGTCTCGTAGATATTATAGGTGCAGTAGGCGCTCAAAACATACAAGGAGAAGACCAACAAAAATTAGATGTTTATGCTAATGAAGTTTTTATTCAAACTCTTATAAATCGAGAAATAGTATGCGGCATTGCTTCTGAGGAGAACGATGAATTCATAACTGTTGAAGGAAGTGATAAAAGTCATAATAACAAATACGTAGTCTTAATGGACCCACTTGACGGATCGTCAAATATTGATGTAAACGTTTCAGTAGGGACAATTTTTTCAGTTTTTAGAAGAATTACCCCAATCGGAACCCCAGTTACCCTTGAAGACTTCTTACAACCAGGAATCAATCAGGTTGCTGCCGGATACGTCATTTACGGAACATCAACTATGCTTGTTTATACTACAGGTAATGGTGTAAACGGATTTACGTTGAACCCAGCTATTGGAACATTTTATTTATCCCATCCCAATATGCAATTCCCAAAAGACGGAAATATATACTCTACAAATGAAGGGAATTATGTTCATTTTCCTCAGGGAGTAAAAGACTACATCAAATACTGCCAACTTGAAGAGGACGAAAGACCATACACTTCAAGATACATTGGAAGTTTAGTTGCGGACATGCACAGGAATATGATAAAAGGCGGAGTATACATATATTCAACTATTACTACCGCACCAAAAGGTAAATTACGATTGCTTTACGAATGTAATCCAATGGCATTCATAGCAGAACAAGCCGGAGGGAAAGCATCGGATGGGTTTAATAGAATAATGGAAATCATTCCCACTGAATTACATGAAAGAGCACCATTCTTTTGCGGTAGTCAAAATATGGTCGAAAAAGCGGAAGATTTTATGCTCAAAGCAAAATTAAGCAAATACTAAAGTTAAAATAACTCCAATTTCAAACCGCCCGAAAAAAGTTGAGGCTGTCCGAAAAGTAATTTTCAGACAGCCTCTTTTATTATGCGTTACCTTTATTCAGCCTGAAACCCTTCTTTATATCTAGCATTCATTTCAAAAACATAAATAACATGATTACCAGAGCCCCCTAACAGACCTTAGTTCTTCTAAAAATTCAATTGCTTTCGTATAGTTACGATTTTAAAATTACAATTTTAGCATAAAACAATACAATCTACAAACTCTTTATAATCTAACATATCATTAAACACCCTTATTTCTCCTATTTAAAAACACCCTAATAGTAAGGAATAACCATATTTTAACAGTAAAAATATGAAATATGGAAAAATAAAATAAAAATATATTAGAATTCTCTTTGTAGTTTCGTTTAGTTTCATTTAATTTGCATTAAGAAAGTTAAAAACACAAAAAACAATACATTATGAAACGTCACGAACAAGCATCAAAATTAAACGAAACTGATGAGTGGGATATAATCATCATTGGCGGTGGCGCAAGTGGACTTGGTACGGCAGTAGATGCTGCTAGTAGAGGCTACAAAACAATTATAGTTGAAGCAGTAGATTTTGCAAAAGGAACATCTAGCCGTAGCACTAAATTAGTCCATGGTGGAGTTCGTTATTTAGAACAAGGTGATGTTTCATTAGTGAAAGAAGCATTAAAAGAAAGAGGCTTAATGGCTCAAAATGCTGCGCATGTTGTCAAAAATCAAACTTTTGTTATTCCAAATTACAATTGGTGGGGTGGTTACTTCTACACTATTGGATTAACTATATACGATTTATTAGCTGGAAGATTAAGCTTAGGTCGATCCAAATACATTTCAAAGAAAAAAACCATTGAATTACTTCCCACCGTAGAACAAAAAGGTCTAGTAAGCGGTGTTATATATCATGACGGTCAATTTGATGATTCACGTCTAGCTCTTAATCTAGCACAAACTGCAGTAGAAAATGGAGCATGTGTTTTAAACTACACTAAAGTAATCAATTTATTAAAAGACGATAATAACCACGTAATTGGCGTACAACTAGAAGATAGAGAAACAGCTGAGAGAAAAGAAATAAAAGGCAAAGTTATAATAAATGCTACAGGAGTCTTTACAAATTCAATCATGAAAATGAATGACAAAGTCTATAAAAAATATATAGTACCAAGTCAAGGAATTCATCTAGTATTTGACAAATCTTTTTTACCTAGTGATTCTGCCTTAATGGTTCCCAAAACAAGTGACGGAAGAGTTTTATTTGCTGTGCCATGGCATGATAAAGTAATAGTTGGAACTACCGATACCTTGATAAAAAGTCACAGTTTAGAACCAATTGCATTAGAAAGTGAAATTGAATTTGTACTCGAAACCGCACAACGCTTTTTAGCCAAAAAACCAACTAGAGCCGATGTATTATCCGTTTTCGCAGGGCTAAGACCTCTGGCAGCACCAGAAAAAGAAGGTAAAAGTACTAAAGAAGTATCAAGAAGCCACAAAATAATTGTCTCTGAAACGGGATTAATCACCATCACAGGTGGGAAATGGACCACTTATAGAAAAATTGCTGAAGACATTATAGACAAAGCAATCTCAGAAAAAAAATTACCTAAGAAGGAATGCAAAACAGAACACCTTTCAATTCATGGAAATAAAAAAACCACAACCCTAGACAGAGAAAACCATTTATATGTATACGGAAGTGATATTCAAAACATTATAGACTTACAAAATCAGCAACCAGCATTAAAACAAAAGCTACATCCCAATTACGATTACACATTGGCTGAAGTTGTCTGGGGTATTCGTTATGAAATGGCAAGAACTATTGATGATGTCTTATCACGAAGAGTACGTCTCTTATTCCTAGATGCTCGCGCCGCAATTGCTGTTTCAGAAAAAGTTGCACAATTATTGGCTAAAGAATTAGGCCATGATGAGGATTGGATTAAAACACAAACCGAAGAATTCAAAACAATCGCAAGCGGGTTTCTTTTACCTGAATTTAGATCAAATTAAACTATTAACCATTAACCAATTATTATGAAAAACAAATTAATCCTAGCTCTTGACCAAGGAACTACATCCTCAAGAGCTATTTTATTTAACCATGAAGGAGAAATTGTAAATGTGTCTCAAAAAGATTTTGAGCAAATATTTCCTAAACCAGGATGGGTAGAACACAACCCAAATGAAATCTGGTCATCACAAATTAGTGTTGCCGCAGAGGTAATTGCCAAAACAGGAATAAACGGAAAAGAAATTGCAGCGATTGGTATTACCAATCAAAGAGAAACAACTATTGTTTGGGATAGAGAAACAAGCGAGCCAATTTATAATGCTATTGTTTGGCAAGACCGTAGAACTGCAAAATATTGTGATGAGTTGAAAGCACAAGGGCATGCAGACATGATCAAGAAAAAAACAGGTTTAGTTTTAGACGCCTATTTTTCTGGAACCAAAGTAAAATGGATTTTAGATAACGTACCAGGAGCTCGTGAAAAAGCTGAAGCAGGAAAACTATGTTTTGGAACTGTTGATACTTGGCTTATTTGGAAACTAACTCGAGGTAAAATGTTTATGACCGATGTTTCTAATGCCAGTAGAACATTATTACTAAACATCCACACGCTAGAATGGGATGATGAATTATTGGAATTGTTAACTATTCCTAGAGCAATGTTGCCAGCAGTGAAACAAAGCAGTGAAATATATGGTACAACTTGTACAACATTATTTGCTACGGAAATTCCAATTGCAGGTGTTGCAGGAGATCAACAAGCAGCTCTTTTTGGTCAATTATGTACAAAGCCCGGAATGGCTAAAAATACTTATGGGACAGGATGTTTTATGTTGATGAATACAGGTGACAAACTCGTATATTCTAACAACAACCTATTGACTACAGTAGCTTGGAAAATAAACGGAAAGACAACTTACGCATTAGAAGGAAGTGTTTTTGTTGGAGGTGCAGCAGTACAATGGTTGCGCGATGGTGCTAAAATGATTGACTCAGCTTCAGACATCGAAGCTTTAGCAGCAAGTGTACCTGACAACGGTGGTGTTTATTTTGTTCCTGCTTTAACAGGTTTAGGTGCACCTTATTGGGATCAATACGCAAGAGGTGCTATTGTGGGTATTACCAGAGGAACAACAAATGCTCATATTGCTCGCGCTACATTAGAAGGTATTGCTTACCAAGTTTATGATTTAACAAAATCAATGGAAGCAGATTTTGGTGGAAAAGGAACAGAATTAAGAGTAGATGGTGGTGCAGCGGCAAATAATTTAATGATGCAATTTCAATCAGATATTTTTGATTTCAAAGTGATCAGACCTAAAATACTAGAAACAACTGCCTTAGGAGCAGCTTATTTAGCAGGATTAGCTGTAGGATACTGGGATAGTGTAGAAGACCTACAAGAACAATGGTCAATCGACAAAGAGTTTACTCCAGAAATGCCAACTGAAAACGTTGGTAGTTTAATTAAAAACTGGAACAAAGCTGTTGGCCGTGCTTCTAACTGGATCGAAGATTAATAAAAATCATAAAAAATCATAAAAAATGACATCATTTATAGCAGAGTTAATAGGCACAATGCTCCTTATCCTTTTGGGTAATGGAGTAGTTGCGAACGTAGTTCTTAAAGGAACAAAAGGAAACAATTCAGGCTGGATTGTTATTACAGCAGGTTGGGCATTTGCGGTTTTTGTAGCAGTAACTGTAGCAGGACCAATAAGCGGAGCTCACCTAAACCCGGCTGTAACTATTGGATTAGCAATTGCAGGTAAATTTGCTTGGAGCCAAGTTGCTTCATATATAATAGCTCAACTTTTAGGAGCGATGTTAGGCGCATTCTTAGTTTGGTTATTCAATAAAGATCACTTTACTATCACAGAAGACGAAGGCGGAAAACTAGCTTGTTTCAGTACAGGACCTGCAATTAGAAACACTGTATCAAATATGATTAGCGAAATAATTGGGACTTTTGTTCTTATTTTTGTAATCTTCTATCTTGCAGGACCAGAACTTAGTATGAGCTCAGCAACAGATGTTAAAATTGGACTTGGTTCAATTGGTGCTTTACCCGTTGCAATATTAGTATGGGCAATTGGTCTTTCTCTAGGAGGTACTACTGGTTACGCCATTAATCCAGCAAGGGACTTAGGCCCTCGTATTATGCACTCCATACTTTTAAAAGGAAGTAGTGATTGGAGTTATGCTTGGATTCCAGTTGTAGCACCAATCATTGGAGCAACTATTGCCGCATACCTTTATATGGCTTTATAATAAAACACCAAAACAAATTCAAACTTTATCTTACGGGTGTAACTATACATAGCTTGCACTACTGTTTTCTCGTAAAAAAAATAAGAAAATCAACGCTCAAATTTAGCGCACCCATTAGATTCAAATTCACCAAAACAATGCAAAAAAATATATCAGCAATACTAGTTTTCTGTGCAGGAATAAATTCATATGCACAAGATATTCCAGCATTGGAAAATTCTAAACCGAGCACCATAGACTTCAATGTTGGATTAAAAACCAGCCATTTATGGAGAGGTTTAGTAATAAACGACGGAATGACCGCTACAGGATTTGTCCATTTAGCGTTAGACAAAAATCAAAATTTGACTACTGGTGTTTGGGGTGGCGCAGGATTTGACGGGAAATACCGTGAAATTGATTATTACATTCAATATCAAAAAAGCAACTTCTCTATTGGATTGTGGGATTTATTTAACACTACAGGAATGACAAGTCCTGAAGTATTTAATTATGATAAACTTACTACAACTCACATCATTGATTTAAGAACATCATACAGTTTTCCTAAATCATTCCCTTTGCGTCTAGAAGCAGACGTATTTCTTTACACTGGTAAAAACGACCGCCAAATAGATGCTAACAATAACTATAACAGTAGATACTCTACTTATGTAAAATTAAGCTATCCAGTTATTGAAAACCAAAAAGTAAATGTAAGCCTTTATGTAGGTGGTGTGTTTGCAATTGACGGAACTTCAAATTTATACAGAGGAGACCAAAGCAAGAATTTTGGTATTGTAAATACTGGATTCAAACTTTCAAAAGAAATTTCAGTGTTAAATTATAAGCTACCTGTTTCTGCAACTGCGATGTGGAATCCCGCTAACAAAATTGCAAGAATACAATTAGCCGTAGATTTATTTTAAGTTTTTACTTGTAGTTTTTTGTTTAAACTTGTTGCCTAAAAACTCTCTTAGATATTTAAGAGAGTTTTTTTTTTTCAAAAATCGAAATCCGTACCTAGCCTAGCCAGCATAGTAATTAAAATCCCGCAATAAAAAAACTCAGGTTCCCTGTTTTATAAAAGCAACTAAAATAAGCTCTTTATAACACTTGTAAAAGCTGATTTTTTTTAGGCCTTGAAACGAAAAGCCAGAAACAGCTCCTGAAAGAAAACTTAATAAAAACTAAAACATTGTTAATTCTTCGTCTGACATCTTGTCATATTTATTTGAATTGCGTTATCTTTGTGCTTTGAAATTACATGATGGAAAAGATTATTGAAGAAAGCAAACAAGGCGAAAGTCTTGTTTTAGAAAATAAACC
>NCET01000458.1 GCA_002280815.1 Flavobacteriales bacterium 32-34-25
CTTAGAAAGTTCCTCAGGTGACAACGATTTGAAATACTCATAGGTAATTTTCATTCCTTCAGCACGACCTACTTTAGCTTCCCAACCCAATAATTCTTTGGCTTTGGTAGTATCCGGTTGACGCTGTAATGGATCATTTATTGGTAATGGATGATACACCACTTTTTGATTGGTTCCCGTCAATTTTATAATTTCTTCAGCAAAATCTTTAATGGTAATTTCGTCCGGGTTTCCAATGTTTACCGGATACACATAATCCGAATGCAGCAATCTGTAAATTCCTTCCACCTGATCGTCAACATAGCAAAATGAACGCGTTTGCAAACCATCTCCAAAAATCGTTAAATCTTCTCCACGAATTGCCTGACCGATAAAAGCCGGAATTACACGACCGTCGTTTAATCGCATTCTTGGCCCATAAGTATTAAAAATTCGAACAATTCTAGTTTCTACACCATGAAAAGTATGGTACGCCATTGTAATGGATTCCTGAAAACGCTTGGCTTCGTCATAAACGCCTCTTGGCCCAATAGTATTTACGTTTCCGTAATATTCCTCCGTTTGCGGATGTACCAAAGGATCTCCGTATACTTCAGAAGTGGAAGCAATCAAAATTCTGGCTTTTTTTACTCTTGCCAAACCTAACAAATTATGAGTCCCAAGAGAACCTACTTTCAAAGTCTGAATTGGAATTTTTAAATAATCAATCGGACTTGCCGGTGAAGCAAAATGCAAAATATAATCCAATTCGCCTGGAACATGAACAAACTTAGTAATATCATGATGGTAAAATTCAAAATTTTCCAGTTTGAACAAATGCTCGATATTTTTTAAATCTCCCGTAATGAGATTGTCCATTCCTATAACAAAATAACCTTCTTTAATAAAACGATCGCATAAATGAGAACCTAAAAATCCCGCAGCACCTGTAATCAATATTCTTTTCATATATATATGTCATTGCGAGGAACGAGCAATCTATTCCTCTATTTAATCTAATTGATATTAAAAATTTGTTCTAATATTTTAATGGTAATCAAATAAGTCGGTTTTACACCAGTAGTTCCTAATCCGCCTGAAGCCAAAGTACTTCCAGTTTCCAATGGGTTATCAGATGCATAATACGCATAACGTACTTTGACATCTTTAGGAATACTTTTCCTGATTTTAGAAGCCGATTGTATCGCTTTTTGATAATGCGAACCTTCCATTTCCAATCCAATTACGCTCCAGGTTGATTCATGGAAGAATTTCAGCAAATCTCTATTTTGCAACGAAGTTCCCAAAACGGTAACCATCGAGCCCGAAAAAACAGCAATATCATTACCTTGAAACATTTCAGGAGTTAATTCGTTTTCGAAAAAATAATTATCGGCTGTTCCCTCATTGATGTGTGCATTCTTGATGTGTGCATTCGGAATCATAATATCGCCTTTGTCTCCTTCCAGAATTCCTGCTTTTCCCATAATTGAAACCGACTGAACATTGAGCAAAATGTTCTTTTTATAAGGCTTCAATAATTCATCAACGGTTTCATAAGCTTGTTCGCCAAAAGCATAATCCATTACAATTAATACTGGTTTTTGGTCGCCAAAATTAGCATTGGGAAAAGAAGTGGTTGTCCAATCAATTTTAGCCGTATCAAAAATTTGGACGTCAATATTAGTTCCTGCGGTTTCAGGCAGGAAGATCATTCCTTGCTTTAAAGCGACTTCTTTGACCTTATTTCGAACTTCATAAGCGGAAGATTTACTTAATTCTCCAAAAACTTCAAAATCCAACTTGCCTTTAAAAGTAGTTTTTAAAGCATTTTTAGCAAAAATAGAATTCATAACCGAGTGCATATTGGCACTAATAATGTGAATTGGACGGTCTAAAAGCTGATTTTCCTTCAAAACCTCCTTGATATTCGTTGCCCATATTTCGCCGTGAATATGATGCCCTAAACGTTCTCTAAGAATGGGACTAAAAGTAATTGTCCTTTTGTTGTTGTTCATTACTTCTTCGATGGCTAATTTTCCCAACCAAAAAATAATATGTAAAAAACGATCCGGAACTTCCTCTGAAGCAAAATCATCATAAATTTCCAATACATCTTCAAAAGTTCTGGCTAGAATATTTGCTGCATGCGAAATAGCAATTTCTTTATCAATTAGCGATAGTTTTTCGTTTTTTAAAACTGCTTGTTCCAGTTTCAACCAATCGCGCGAAACTTCGCCTCCATCGTCTAATAAAACACGATTTTTTATCTTATGTGATTCTATAAAAATAAACGTCAAATGCGTCAAAATATCATAAATATCCGAACGACCGCGAGTTATTTCGACATTCATTTGCTCTTCGTCAATTCGGTAACAATTGCGTCTTCTTTTTGGCGGAATTATAGCCTGAAAATGCGATTTAGAATAACCTTCATCCGAAGTTAAATTGATAAAACGACATTCTTCAATTCCTACTGGCAATCGCTCAATAACGTATAAAAGTCCTTTTAATTCTACTTTTTCGTCGGCAATATTTCCATAGATTTCAGGCCGTAAAGTCATCAATGCTTCACGCAAAGTATCACCCGAAATTCCCATCGGTTTGTAAAATCCTCTATTGAACAAATGACGCATCGTAATGTACATTTTTTCAATAGCCGCCGATGATTCCTGCGCTCTGGTTCTCGATATGTTTTTACCTTCTTTCATGTATTTTTATTTTAAAAACTTCTCGTAAAAAATAATCTAAGTATTTAAAATGAACGGAAATTGCTTTATTATATATAATCTTCAAAATTAACTTCTACTTTTTGAAAATTTTTATCTTTTAGTAAAATTGAATTTATTTTATTCACGCATTCATGATTGTTTTCTGACATTATAAATACTAAATTCCAAATATCCTTGGAAATCGAAAAGGAACCAATGTCTGACTCAATTTCAAATAAATATTCATCATTCATCCAAAGGTCATTAATTTTATCAAACTTTGGATTTATTTCAATTAATGAATTATATAAATCAGAAAAAAAGTTTTTATTTTCAGCACCGTTAAATATCTCAATTAATAAATTTTGAGAATTATATTCTGTTCTTAAATAATATTTATACTTCATAAATACAAATCATTTTCTATTTCAAATTATCAGCAATTTTTCTATCGTTGGAAAGTCTTGGAATCTTATTTTGACCTCCTAATTTTCCAATGGATTTCATGTATTCCTGAAAACCATTTTTAGGCAC
>NCET01000459.1 GCA_002280815.1 Flavobacteriales bacterium 32-34-25
GAACCAAATTGCTACAAAATTCATGGAATTGACTCAGGATATTGTTCCAAACTGGTTGATTGCTACTCCGGATCCAAGTGTTGCTGTAGGTCATTTATGTGAGCCTTTTAAGGTAGAAATGGTTATTCGTGGGTATTTGTCAGGTCATGCTTCACGTGAATATGCTCTTGGAAAAAGAGAAATTTGTGGGGTAACAATGGCAGAAGGTTTAAAAGAAAACGATAAATTTCCAGAGCCATTAATAACGCCAACTACAAAAGCAGATAACGGAGAACACGATGCTGATATTTCAAGAGAAGCTATTCTTTCTAAAGGAATTGTAAGCGAAGAAGATTATATCGTTTTAGAAAAATATACCAGAGCCTTGTTTCAAAGAGGAACTGAAATTGCTGCAAGTCGTGGATTGATTTTAGTAGATACTAAATATGAATTTGGAAAAACAAAAGATGGACAAATTGTTCTAATTGACGAAATTCATACTCCGGATTCTTCTCGTTATTTTTATGCAGAAGGATATCAGGAAAGACAAAACAACGGTGAAGAACAAAAACAATTATCGAAAGAATTTGTACGTCGTTGGTTAATTGAAAATGGTTTCCAGGGACAAGAAGGACAACAAATTCCTGAAATGACTGATGCTTACATCGAAACGGTTTCAGACAGATATATTGAATTATACGAAAATATCATTGGAGAAAAATTTGTAAAAGCAGATATTTCTAACATTAATGAAAGAATCGAAAAGAATGTTGTGGCTTATTTAGCAAGCAATAAATAATTTAGAATACAGTTTTAAAATAAAATCCGTCTTGTTTAGTTAACGAGACGGATTTTTTATTGGAATCTAATGTGAAAATTATTTAAAATAAGAAAAAGTTTCGTTGTTTTCTATTTTAAGTATAGTTTCATAAATCAATTTGATCACATTTTCTACATCTTCTTTATGTACCATTTCTACAGTGGTGTGCATGTAACGCAACGGAAGCGAAATTAAAGCTGAAGCCACTCCGCCATTACTGTAAGCAAAAGCATCAGTATCAGTTCCGGTAACGCGGGAAGAGGCAAGGCGCTGAAAAGGAATTTCTTTTTCCTCAGCTGTATTGATAATCAAATCTCTCAAATTATTTTGTACAGCTGGAGCATAAGTAACTACCGGACCTTTCCCGATTTTTGTTTCTCCTTCAATTTTTTTATCAATCATTGGAGTAGTAGAATCATGACATACATCAGTAATAATGGCTACGTTTGGTTTAATGGTTTGAGTAATCATTTCGGCACCACGCAAACCTACTTCTTCCTGAACAGCATTAGTGATATACAATCCAAAAGGTAATTTTACTTTGTTTTCGTGCAAAAGACGAGCTACTTCGGCAATCATAAAACCTCCCATGCGGTTGTCGATAGCGCGACAAACAAATTTGTTTTCGTTTAAAATCACAAATTCATCAGGATAAGTAATCACGCAACCTACATGAACACCTAATTTTTCTACTTCTTCTTTAGTTTCACAACCTAAATCTATAAAAATATTGCTGATTTTTGGGTTTTCTTCTTTGTCTCTGTTTCTGGTGTGGATGGCTGGCCAACCGAAAACACCTTTTACAATACCATTTTTAGTGTGAATATTTACTCGTTTTGAAGGTGCAATTTGGTGATCAGAACCTCCGTTTCTAATTACGTAAATCAAACCGTCTTCGGTAATGTAGTTTACATACCAGGAAATTTCATCGGCATGACCTTCAATCACAACTTTAAAAGGTGCATCAGGATTGATAATTCCCACAGCCGTTCCGTAGGTATCGGTTACAAAAGTATCAACATAAGGTTTTAGATACTCCATCCATATTTTTTGTCCGCTACTTTCGTAACCTGTTGGTGAAGCATTATTAAGGTAGCTTTCTAAAAATTGCTAAAATATAAATTTGGTATTACAGTTGTGTATATAATGTATAATTTTACACCAAAATATTGCCTTTATGAAATCTATTTATTTTTTAGTATTCTTTTTATTGATGTCATTATCTGGTTTTAGTCAGGGAGGGACTCCTTATGATCCAAATGCCATGGGATATGTGTTAACGGAAAAGGATAGTATTTTAAGTGATACTATAAAACTACCTGAGATTACCATTTCTAAAGAGAAATATGATCCCGAAGCTAGAAAGCAATATCTTATTTTACAAAGTCGTGTGTATAGAACCTATCCTTATGCCAAATTAGCTGCCGATAGATTGACTAATTTAAATAAAGGAATGGCTCGTCTTACTTCTGAAAGAGAAAAGAAAAAGTATTTCAAGATAGTCGAAGATTATCTCACTAATGAATTTGAGGCAAGACTTAAAAAATTATCACGAAGTCAAGGCCGAATTTTAGTCAAGCTGATTCATAGGCAAACAGGGAAAACAACCTATGAGTTGGTTAAAACCTTAAAAAGTGGTTGGAAAGCATTTTGGTCAAACACTGCTGCAAGTATGTTTGATATAAATTTGAAATCCCAGTACCAGCCATTTGAGTCAAATGAGGATTATTTAATAGAAAACATCCTTAAAGAAGGTTTCGAAACAGGTAGGCTCTATAGTCAGCCAGCGGCTAATCCTGTAAATGTAGATAAGTTGAACGAATATTGGGATATCAGATTATCAACCAAACCTTAAAATCTAATTTATACCTTATATATATGAAGCTTGTACTATATTATAGTATAAGCTTTTTTTTTGGAGCTTTTTCCCGCTATCCGCTACAATCTTTCATGCCTCCCGAAGGCTCGGGACCGGCATAAAAGGATTTTCACTACTACCTGCCTGTCGCAGACAGGTCGGGGCTAGGGTTGTAGTTGTTTAAGTAGGGATTTAGTTGTCACTTCGAGTGGTTTTAAATAATAATGCGATAGCTTTATTGTTTAAAATTGTATCGAGAAGCTTTGTTTGAGCTATTGTTGTTGGTATTGGCTTGTTTTTTTTGTGCTTTTCTAATAAAAAACCTTTGCGAGTCTCCGTGTTTTCTTTGCGAATCTCTGCGAAACAATCCCTAATCAATTCTAAAATCCTACAAAACACAAAAGTATCAAAAAATAAGCATCATGTTTTCAGTTGATTAAAAAATAGTTTTAAAATAGTTTCGAAAAGCTATTGTTAAAACGGATAAAGGTTCTACTTTTGCACCCGCAACGACGCAGACGTTCTTTTAAATACTGACA
>NCET01000460.1 GCA_002280815.1 Flavobacteriales bacterium 32-34-25
TAATGGGTGTTGTAGTCTGTGGTCTTAAAACACCTTTTGGTGCTTCCTGAACCACTACTTTTTTCCAGTTGGCATCGTTAAATTCTTTAGCGTTCCAGCCTTTTTGTTCTAAATTGGCATTGTAATCTTCACCTCCAAAAATGCTGTTGTAGGTAATCGGGCTTTTGCTGTATTTCCAGGTTTCATCCGTTTTTACGATTTCTTCCGAACCGTCTTTATAGGTAATTTTCATTTTGAAAAACAAAGTCGGAGGACCAAAACTCACGTAAAATTTCGAATACCTTTCAGCAAGCGTATTGTACATTCCGTTGCCAAGTAAAACCCCAATTGCGTTTTCTCCTTTTTGAAGTTCTTCGGCGTTTAATTCGTAAACATTGTAATTCACGGTTTTATCATAATCTGTCCACAACGGCGCAAACTCACTGTTTCCTATTTTTTTGCTATTGATGGTCAGTTCATAATGTCCCAAACCTGAAATATAAACCAATGCTTCTTTGATTTCTTTATTTACCGAAAATGGTTTACGAAGCATAATACTTCTGCGAGACAACGAATCAGAAGCATTAATTAAAGCGTCTTTTTTCTGTCTGTTGAAAGTAGCGGTGTGGTAATTTCTGCCTTCCGGCAAATGGCTATCGGCTTTAGTAATTGCTCCAATCCAGATTGGGTTCAAATCTGTAGGCTGAGTTCTAAATGAATTAATTTCGCTCCATTTAGACGCTTTTTTATCATTCGACCAAACCCTTACTTTCCAGAAATATTTGCTTTCGCTTTTTAAATTTTTCCCTTTATACGCAATTTTCTGGCTGGAATTAGCTGTTACTTTTCCGCTATTCCAAAGATCGGCTTCTTTCTCATTCAATTTTTCTTCAGAAGAAGCCACCAAGATTTGATACTCCGCTTGTGAAACATTGAACTTTTTAGAAACTAATTGCCAACTGAAACTCGGCTCTTTTGTGCTAATCGCCAAAGGATTTGTCTCACTGTTACAAGTTAAATTTGTAACCGCAATTTGTCCATTAGAAATGAAAGCTGTCAGAAGACAAAAGAGAAATAATATTTCTTTGAAAAACTTCATGTTATATTTTTTTTGCCACGAATTCACCAATTTTAAAAACAATTCGTGAATTCGTGGCAGATTTTTTGAACAATAATATTATAACTTTTTTGTAACCAATGATTTGATATTAAATACCGCCTCTGGAATTAAAATTCCTGTATTTGGCAAATCAACATAATCTGGTGTATCTGGAGCCGTATCTGGATTTGGAGAATAACGTTGTTCGCCTGTGCGGAACATTATACGTGAAATTCCATCAACTGGTGCATAAAAAATCTTAAACGTTTCTTTGCTGTCATTTACTTTTATAGTGTACGAACGAGAAGTAACATCTAATTTTACAGTAACTGTATATTCTTTTCCAGCCTCATATTTAGCCACTCCACCAGAACGAGCTCCGTGTTTAACTTTTATTTCTCCATCTGAATCAAACACAATTCGAAGAGCAGGAAGTCCTTGTTTATTTTGAAATTCTACTTGTAATAATCCATTATCATTTTGCTCCGGAACTACCGTAAAAGTAGCTTCCATTTTTTGAGCAAAAGGAATCACACGTTCTACACGGGAATAATCAAAAGCATCCTGATCTCTTAAAGTCAAAGCTTTTTTACCATCGGCTTTCTTTTCTATTTTGGCGGAAGCCCAGGCCAAATCATAAGTATTCCACATTTTCAATTCTTCGCCATTTGGCAAATCATTAAAAACATCATTCACAATTGTGGCCCTGCTGATTTATAATTTCCACCGTAACGCATAGGGCTTATTTCGCCATGAAGTAACAATAAATCCTTATAATTCATACCATCATCACTGGTTGAAATAGCCAATGGCCATCTGTATTCTGAAGGATTGTAAATGGTTGCATAACGATTATCAGAGGTTTTTTGTCCCCAGATTTTTGCATTACTGTTCACAAATCCTGGCGCTCTCAACGCATTGTATTCCCAGGTTTTTCCATTGTCTTTACTTAATGAAGTCAAAGCATGTTTCCATAAACCGACTACATTTCCGTTAGGTAAATGGTAATATGAATGCAACGGAATTAAAGGATCATCTCTGTCCGCTTCTTCCACCCATTGTTGCATCATTAAAGGTTTCGAAAGCAATTCGTCACAAGCTTTAATGAATTTTTTGTCTTTGCTCGTTTTGTAAAAAGGAAAAGCAGCAATCGATTTATCCCAATTTTTATTGAATCGAATAAAATAGATTGGTCCAAAACTACCGTCTTTATAAATTTCTCTCACTACACGACCAATTCCTTTTCCGTCGTTTGGATCGTCTTTTTTGTCCATTGCAATTCCGTAATAACCCAATGAAAGCAATCGGTTATCAGATGTTACATAAAAACCCATACGCTGGTGCATAATGGCATCTAGGTTCTTCGCTACTCCGTCAACTCCTTCTTTTTTATAGCCATCAGGAATGTGGTAAATAGGGAAAATAACTTTTGGTTTTGTCCAATTTGATCCATCTTTGGAAATCAATAATAAAGTTTGACTCGGCGGAATATGCTCTCCTGCCGGATCACTCAAATAGTGTAAATAAAAAGTATTATTCCAATAGGCAATCATTGGCTGATGATTGTAGGTCCAACCAAAACCATCTGATTTTTCCGGATGTTCTCTGCTGGCACGCATAATTTGCGTTGCGTGAACACCAACTGCTGGACTCAATTGTCCGTGATGATAATCCACATTAGAAAGTGTTTTACCTACGTAACGTATGGTGTCTTGCTGCGCTACTGCAGAAGAAATTGCACCACAAGTCAACAAAATGGTTGTTGCAGTTGCAATATTGCTTTTTATGTTTTTAAATAGAATCATAAATCTTATTTATTTTAGATTAGCCAACTCTATCAGGGTTCAAAACACTGATAGAGTTGATAAATACATTATTATTTTTTCAATAACTTTTTCAAAGTTTTCTTCGAAATCGTAGTAATGGTTCCGTGTTTATGACCTTCTGGTAATTTAATTTTTGAAGATACATCTTCAAAGTTTACAAAATCAGAAGTACTTAACGCTTTGTAATTTTTCGAACCATAATTATCATAATATAGTAACCAGTTTTTATCGACTTTCACTACTGTTGGTCCTTCTGATAAATATTCGGTCAATGGTTCAGAACTTTTAGTAAATGGCCCTAAAGGTGTTTTTCCAAAAGCTACTTTTATGTTTCTCATTGGTCGCGTATTGTCTTTTAAAACCAAAACGTAATCGTCCTTGTCTTTTTTTACAATCACACAATCAATTACGCTGAAACCTGGCTCATAATACAATTTGGTATCCGAAAAAGTTTTAAAATCCTTTGTGGTCACATAGTACATGCGGTGATTGTTTTTCTCTTCTTCTACTCCTTTTTCAAATCGGAACGGAATTGTCGATGCCCAAATAATGATGTATTCGCCTTTTACATCATCATAAAAAATTTCAGGTGCCCAAACATTTACTACCTCTGGCTCATTTTTCATCACTGGAATGTATTGTTGTTCTGACCAATGAATCAAATCTTTCGAATTGGCATAACCAAAACCGTTTCCACCTTTCCAGTCTGTAGTCCAAACCATGTGATAGGTTCCATCTGCTCCTTTTGTTATGGATGGATCACGCATGATTTTGCTGGCGCCAATTTCTGGTTTTAGAAATGAACCTTCTAATCCGTTCCAGTGGTAACCATCTTCGCTGTAAGCCAAATGCAAGCCATCAGTCGCCGGTTCTCTAAAAGAAGTAAACAAGAATATTTCTTTCTTTTTTTGGGAATAGCTTACTGCAAAAAGTAAAAATGTTAGTATGATGAATAATTTTTTCATTGTT
>NCET01000461.1 GCA_002280815.1 Flavobacteriales bacterium 32-34-25
AACCGACTAAAAAGTGATAATTATGCGAATAGAAACCGATTTAAAATTAGGCTTTAAAGATGTAATGATTAGACCCAAACGTTCTACACTAAAAAGTAGAGCTGAGGTTTCTTTAGAAAGGGAATTTAAGTTTTTACACAGTACCACTAAGTGGAATGGCATTCCTATCATGGCTGCCAATATGGATACGGTAGGTACTTTTGAAATGGCCTCAGAATTAGCCAAACACAAATTATTCACAGCCATTCATAAGCATTATTCGGTTTCAGAATGGAGTGCATTTCTTGAGGATGTTTCTCCTGATTTTTATGATTATATCGCTGTTAGCACAGGAACTGGAAAAAACGATTTCAAAAAAGTAATCGAAATTATTACCGCTAATCCTTTGTTGAAATTCATTTGTATTGATGTTGCCAATGGCTATTCGGAGCACTTTGTAAACTTCTTAAAACAAACCCGAAAACAATTTCCCGACAAAGTAATTATTGCCGGTAATGTAGTTACTGGCGAAATGGTGGAAGAATTACTTCTGGCAGGTGCCGATATTATAAAAGTAGGTATTGGACCGGGTTCGGTTTGTACTACAAGAATAAAAACAGGAGTAGGTTATCCACAACTTTCGGCAATTATCGAATGTGCCGATGCGGCTCATGGATTAGGCGGACATATTATCAGCGATGGTGGTTGTACTACTCCGGGCGATGTAGCAAAAGCCTTTGGCGCGGGTTCTGATTTTGTAATGTTGGGCGGAATGCTGGCCGGACATACCGAAAGTGGGGGAGAACTACTGGAAATTAATGGCAAAAAGTTCAAACAATTTTACGGCATGAGTTCTACTACGGCTATGAATAAACACGTAGGTGGCGTTGCCGAATACAGAGCAAGCGAAGGAAAAGCAGTTAAAATTCCGTTTAAAGGAGATGTTGTTAATACAGTTTGGGATATTTTAGGAGGTTTACGCAGCAGTTGTACTTATGTGGGCGCTTCCCGATTGAAAGAATTGACTAAAAGAACCACTTTTATACGTGTAAGCGAACAAGAAAATAGAGTTTTTACTACTGAATAATCTATGATACATATTGTTAAAGCTACTGTAGCCGATTTAAAAACTATTACCGAAATAGCCTATAAAACCTGGCCGCTTACCTATGGCGAAATTTTATCTAAAGCGCAATTAGAGTATATGCTCAATGCGTTTTATTCAGAAAGTGCTTTGCGAGCGAATATAGAAAACGGACAGGAGTTTATTCTGGCTAAAGAAGCAGATATTGTTTTAGGTTTTGCTTCTTTCGAACATCATTATGAAGATGGAAATACTACAAAAATCCATAAAATTTATATTCTTCCAGAAACGCAAGGGAAAGGAATAGGGAAGTTGTTGATTGATGCTATCGCTCAATTTGCAAAAGAAAATCAATCCCAAATGCTTTTATTAAATGTCAACCGATTTAATAAGGCTTTGACTTTCTATCAAAAATTAGGTTTCAAAATCATTCAGGAAATAGATATCGAATTGGAACAGGGGTATTTGATGGAAGATTATATTATGGAGAAGAAGATTTAGTTGAGGTATTATTTCAAGCATTTTTTTTATTTTCTACAAAGTCAAGCGTCCTGTTTGCACACAATCTTTTTACAGGAAGAAAGCGGACGCTTGTATGAATAAAACTAGGTTTTGCTAGTTATTCTGTTGGGATTTTAGACATGTCCATAAAGAAAACTTCCCAAGTATGTCCGTCAAAATCTTCAATAGTGCGCTGTTGCATAAAACCATAATCTCGCATTTCGTTAGGTTCTACTCCGCCAGCTTTTAATCCATTTTCCATAATGGTATTTACCTCTTCTGCACTGTCAGCGGATAATGCAAAAAGTCCTGCTACATTTGATTTGGTGTC
>NCET01000093.1 GCA_002280815.1 Flavobacteriales bacterium 32-34-25
AAATTCGTTCAACTCTCCAAACTCCATTCCGAAACGAATGTCTGGTTTGTCATTTCCGTAAGTTTTCATCGCGTGTTCGTATGTCATGCGAGGAAATTTATCAACTTCAATTCCTTTTATTTCTTTTAGCAAATGGCGAGTCAGTCCTTCGAAAATATTTAAAATATCTTCTTGTTCTACAAATGCCATTTCGCAATCAATTTGTGTAAACTCAGGCTGACGGTCTGCACGCAAATCTTCGTCACGGAAACATTTTACAATTTGGAAATATTTATCCATTCCACCTACCATCAATAATTGTTTGAAAGTTTGTGGCGATTGTGGCAACGCATAAAATTGTCCTTCGTTCATTCGAGAAGGAACTACGAAATCTCTGGCTCCTTCTGGAGTCGATTTGATTAAATAAGGCGTTTCTACTTCGCAGAAATCCAAATCAGATAAATATTTACGCACTTCCATTGCCACTTTGTGACGGAAAAGCAAACTGTTTTTTACCGGATTTCTTCGAATGTCAAGATAACGGTATTTCATTCGAATGTCTTCACCACCATCCGTTTCATCTTCAATGGTAAAAGGCGGAGTTAAGGCAGCATTTAAAATGTTTAGTTCTGTAACTAAAATTTCGATTTCACCCGTTGGGATGTTTTTGTTTTTAGCTTCTCTTTCTATAACTGTTCCCTTAACCTGAATTACAAATTCGCGTCCAAGAGTTTTTGCTAATTCGAATACTGATTTTTCAGTACGACTTTCGTCGAAAATTAATTGTGTTATTCCATAACGGTCTCTTAAATCTACCCAATTAATTCGAATACTGATTTTTCAGTACGACTTTCGTCGAAAATTAATTGTGTTATTCCATAACGGTCTCTTAAATCTACCCAATTCATGAATCCTTTATCACGTGATTTTTGAACCCAACCCGCAAGTGTAACTTCGGTGTTTATGTGTGAGGCGTTTAACTCGCCACAGTTATGACTTCTATACATTTCGAAAATTTTAATTATTTGGTTTATAAGTCAGAAAAAAAGACTCGGCTGCAAATTTAGAACTAATTATGTACATTGAATTGAGAAAATTGATTTTTTAATACTTCGTATAATATGAGGTTTTAATTTCCAATGTTAAGTTTTTACTCAATGTTACTAAATTGTTACTAAATTGTTTTTTAAATGTAAATTAATATGTAATTTTGATAAAACAAACCACATAAAATTTTGTATTATGAAAAAATATATAGTTATCGGAGCCGTTTTAATTACAGGAATGATTTTTGCACAAACACCAAAACCCCAATTAGAAGCCGTTGGAAATAAAGTAAAAGCGACTTATTTTCATGAAAATGGAAAGGTTCAGCAAACAGGTTTCTTTAAAAACGGGAAATTAGAAGGAAAATGGACTTCTTATGATCAGGATGGAAACAAATTAGCTATTGCGGAGTACAATAAAGGAGAGAAAGTAGGTAAATGGTTTCATTGGAATGAATCTACTTTAAGTGAGGTAGATTATTCTAATAATCGAATTGCTTCTGTTAAAAATTGGAAAAAAGAAGCTATAGTTAATGTGGATTAAAAATTACAATTGTTAATTAAGAAAAAGGCTTTATCAAAATTTTTGGTAAAGCCTTTTTTGATGGAATTAATTTGTTGTCTTTTTCTTTGTTTTCAATTTAAAACTAGCATACAAAGTTATTGTTGATAGTACAATCCAAAAAACATCTACAAAAAACGGTTGAAATTGATGGTTACTGCATGAAATCCAAAACCAATTTCCAGTTTGTATTCCGTTGGCAATTGGAATCAAAAAACCAAGGATACTTCCAGAGAGCAAACAAAACTGATTGGTAAAACGATTGTTTTTCTTTAGGATAAAAAAGATGCTCAATAGCAACCAACTTATAAAATAGACCGTATACATATTATCTTTCCCTAAAGGATAGCAAATTTTAGCAATAATAAAAGTCAAAGCTGTAACCGGAAACATACTTAAACAAATGGCTAAGTAATAACGAACAACTCCTTCGTTGAAACGTCTTTTTTTCTCAGGTATGTTTTTCTTGTCTCTGGCAACAAGCCAAATCATAACTCCCGAGATGATTACAAAACAACTTAGAATTCCTAAAATAAAACTGATGATTTTTAATCCGTAGCCACCATAATCGCCATAATGGATTCGGTAGAGAATGTTTTTTACACTGTCTAAATAGCTGGTTTGTGTATATGGATCTTTTTTAGAAACTACTTCGCCAGTGGCTACTTTATAGACCATTTTGCCAATACCTGTAAATTTCTTGTTGTATTCAATTTCGCCTTTTACTATAACATGCATATTGGCATCACCATAGTTTTGGATTTCAACATGGGTAATATTAAAATCATCCCAGTTTTTTTTAGTAGCAGCAACCATTTCATTGATACTAAATGATTTGGTTAAAGCTTTATTTTCGAATGTGTAATCGGTGCCAGAATATTCTAATTCTTTGTAAAATTTATCCTGATCTCCTTGGTAAAGCAATTGAACACTAGGCGCTACAATTACTAATTTAATCATAAAAAAAGCACCCGTAACTGCATATACAAATTGAAATGGCAAACCCAACATTCCCAAAGAAGTGTGTGCATCAGTCCACCAGGTTTTTAGTTTTTCTTTTGGTCTAAAAACATAAAAATTAGAGATTATTTTTTTCCAATGCAGTAAAACTCCAGTTACAATGGCAAATAGAAAGAATAAAGCAATAAATCCAGATAAATAATAACCAACAGGGTAGGGAATTTGTGCCAGAAAATGTAAACGATAAATGAATTCGCCTAGATTGTATGAATCCACATAGGTTGTAGTTTTATATGTAGTGTTGTTAAGGTATAAAAATTGTCCTTCTCTGGCTTTTTTTGAAGCCAAGCTGTCTTTTGTTGCCTCAAGATATGCAGAAACATTTTTCTCATTATGGGATTGAGAAATGGTGATTTTTCTACCTTGTAAATCGTAAGCTGTGTCTAATACTTTTAAAGCCTGGTCGTAATTTAATTGTATCTCATTAGAAATCACTGCCGATTCTCCACGTTCCCAACTGGCAATGTCATCTCTAAAAAATGAAAACGAACCTGCGAAAAAAATCACATACAAAACCACGCTAATAACAATGCCGCTAACAGTATGGGTATGGAAAAAGATATTGTAATTTCTGTTGTTCATTGTTTATTTTGCTATTGGATTATAGGTTTGACCTAAATAAAGAATTCCTAAAAAGAGAAGGCTTAAGACTAAATAGATTAACCAAATTTTCCATCCATTTTTAGCTAAGAAGGCCACTACCATAAGTGCTACCCAAAGAATAAAACCGCTAAAAGCCATTGTTATCATTACATCGGCTCTGTTGAACCAACTGGCTAGAGCTAAATGAAAGCTGATAGAAACCAAATAACCGCCTAAAATTGCTGCGGTTATTTTGGCAAAACGTTGCCATTTGGATTGCGTTAAATATTTTGGATTTGCAGGCATAGCTTAATAATATAATTCTATGAAAATAGAAATTGTAAAAAGGGCAAACAGTAATTTGTTGCTAATTATCTTAAGCGGTGCCAATATTACTGTCAAACTACCAAAAGACATGATTAGAATTGTAAATATAAGTGTGCTTGAACCAATTGCTTTGTCAATCAATAATATTGAAAAACTAAAAGCTAATAAAGCTAAGCCAATGAATTTGGATGGTTTAGGATTGTTTTGCAGCCATTTTTCAACAGTAAGCGTGTTTGATAAATATGCTTTTTGGGATGTATTATACAAAGTATAGAAAGCAAAAAAAACGAGTAAACTTGCTATTGAAATCATAACTTTTATATTTAGAATCAGCCTACTTGAAATTTATCAAGTAAGCTGATTTAGATTTTTGTATTAGAATTTATAAGAGAAACTAGCTGATGCATTCCTCATGTTTCTAGGATGAATAGTTGACCATCCATCGTATGTGTCTACATTGGCAATGTTGTCAATTTTTAAGGTTAAATTAAATTTGTCATTTCCGTAGAAAATTGACCCATTCATTACTGTGTATTCAGGAATTGTAAAAGTACCCGTTGCTAGACTGTTAGTAACTTTATTTTCTCCTGAATAGTTACCTCCAAAACCTAGTCCAAATCCTCTTAAAGCATTTTCTTGGAAACGGTAGCTTGCCCATAGATTAGCTGTATTGTATGCTCCCGCACTAGTAGGTCTGTAACCTACGGTATTGATATCTCCTTTAAGGAGGTCGGCTTCTACATAACTATATCCAGCTATAATGTTTAATCCTTGAATTGGATTAGCAATAATTTCTGCTTCAAAACCTTCGTTATTTTGAGCTCCATCTTGGAAATAAGTAATATCTGTAGCTGAATTACGAATGTTGTAAACACGGTCAGTTACTTGAATTTTGTAGTAATTAAAAGTAGCATATAATTTATCTTCAAATAAATTCAATTTTGTTCCAAATTCTAATTGATCAGCATGTTCAGGGTTAAAAATACGTGGAGTTCTTGTTGTTCCATTAACATCTTCGGCAGGAGCAACGTTTGTAAATCCGTTCATGTAGTTAGCAAAAAGGGAAACTTTGTCTAAAATAGGTTGGAATACCACACCAAATTTTGGTGATAGTGCTGTTTGATTGTAAGTCCCGTTTTGTGCATTCATAAAACGATCTACACGTAAACTTGCTATGGCAGATAAATTTGGTAAAACGTTGATTACGTTTGATATATATGCACTGTAGATTTCTTGTTTTTGTTTGGAATTATTAACTGTTGCTCCGGCTAATAAGGCGTCAGTGGCATTTTTACTCAGTTTTCCATTGTCACCTGTTCTAATATATTGAGCCGAATTAGTGATTTTAAATACCGATTCGTTAACAGTTTGTAAAGCATCAGTTCCAATATAAACAGCACCATTTTGTACATAACCTGTACCATTGTCAATGATTTGTCTGTTAAAATAGTCCAATCCAACAACAATTCGGTTTCTCATGTTTCCAATTTTGAAATCACCGATGAAGTTTTGTTGAATATCAGTTGCTAGAGTTGTTGAGTTCTGATAATTTAAAAGTCTTTCAAATACAAGACCATTGTCAATTCCTTCATACTTTCGTTCATTAGAGTTGGGTAATAGTGCGTCAGTACTATCAAACAAGTAGCTATAATATCCTTCTGATTTAGCAGAAGTTTTTGAAATTGCTGTTTGCGAAGTCCAAGAATCGTTTATTTTATAAAACATTTGACCTTGTAAGTTGAAAGAAGGTGTTTTAATTGATAATTGGTTGCTTGTGTAAGAACGTTTGTTGTCATATCCTAATTCATCCATATTATTAGCTCTCAATGGAGTTGAACGAGTTAAAAACAACATGGTTGCATTTGTAGCTTCATTACTTAAAAATTCGGTGTTAATTAAGAATGAAAGTCTGTCAGAAGCTTTGTATGATAATGATGGTGCTACAAATAATGCTTTTCTAAATCCAGCATCCTGAAAACTATTTTCATTGTGATAAGCAGTATTGATTCTAAAGTTAACCGTTTTCTCTTCGTTAAGTGGAGTGTTAATGTCAGCTGTTACTCGGTTTAAACCGTATGAACCTGTTGTGTAGTTAATTTCTCCTCCAAAACGCTCATAAGGAGTTTTAGTAGTAATATTAATTAAGCCTCCGTATGATACAATAGTACTTCCAAATAAAGTTCCTGATGGTCCTTTAATCACTTCTATTTTTTCGATGTTAGCAGGGTCTAAGCTACCGTTTGAGATTCCTGGTAATCCATTAAGTGCTCTTGGTTGTACTGAGAATCCTCTTAATGAAAAATAACCAGCGCCATCACTTCCACGGCCTGTAGAGGTCCAAAGTGGTTGTACACCTGGTGCATTTTTTAGTGCGTCATCAATATTGGTAACCACCTGTTCTTTTAATAATTCAGCTGAAATTGTTGTGTAAACTTGTGGATTTTCAAGATTTTTAAGTGCTAATCTTGATACTTGTGGGTTTTCTTTTTTAGCAAAATGATTTTTTTTGCCACCATTTATAACTATCTCATTAAGTTCTTCGGAGTTGATGTCAATTTTTACATTTTGTGTCAGCTCTTGACCATCGGTTAAATTAATTTTTAACTCTTTTGTGATATAGCCAATCCCTGAAATTTTTAATGTATAATTCCCAGGTTTTACATTTTTTATCTTATAATTCCCGTTAACATCTGTTATTGTTCCAAATCTAGTTCCTTTTAGAATTACACTAATGTTTTCTTGAGATTGTTTTTCGTTTAAAGTAATTTGTCCTTTAACGCTTGCTTTGTTTTGAGCCCAAACACTTGTGCTTGTTATCAAAATAAAGAATAAACTGAAAAGTGGTATTGTAAATTTTATTTTCATATTATTTAGAATTGTTTTTGATAGCGCAAAAGTAAAATCTAAAACAATACAAAACAAATTATTTTAATTTATTCTAAATAACAACACGGAAGGTGTTTAAAAACAAAGCTTGTACGTCGATAGTACAGGCTTTGCTTGTGTTGAAAACTTGTTTGTTAGGTTTTGTGTGTGAGTTTATGATAATTTATTAAAGTGTTAGTAAGAACTCTTCATAATTTTCTGGAGAAACTATTTTTGAAGTTACATTGGCATAGTTTACCGAAAAAGTGACAGGAATTTTATACTTGGTTTTAGCGTTCCATTTTATTTCACAAGCTAAAATGGAGTTATCGTTTTTTTCAATATAATCTATTTCCTGTTGCTGCGTTGTCCTCCAAAAATAAGAGTTGGCTTCATTCTGTTGAATATTAAGTTGTTTGAGACGTTCACTTATAATATAGTTCTCCCATAAGCTGCCCGTATCTGTTCTTAGCGCCAGCGGATTGAAATTTGCTGTAACTGCATTGATGATTCCATTGTCATAAAAATAGATTTTTTTGCCTTTTTTTATTTCGTTTCGAATATTATTCGATAAAGCGGGAAGTTTAAAAATCACAAATGCTTTTTCGAGTAGATCAATGTATTTTTCGACAGTTTTGTTGTCTATTTGGATGAGTTTAGCCAATTCGTTATAATTAACCTCACTACCTACTTGCAGTGCTAATGCTTTTACGATTTTTTGAAGCAATACCGGTTTTGAAATTTGTTCCAATAAAAACAAGTCTTTATACAAATAACTGTTGGCAATCAGTTTTATATGTTCTTTGGCGTCTATCGGATTGGTAATAATTTCTGGATAGTTGCCGTAGATAAGACGTTGCTCTAAAGATCTTTTTTCTTCCAATAATCCACTGTGGGCGACCATTTCTGAAAATGCAATTGGGAACAAAAACATTTCATATTTTCTTCCTGTTAAGGGTTCGTTTAGTTTGTTGGCCAATTCAAAACTGGAAGAACCTGTGGCGATAACCTGAACAGTTTTAATCTGATCAACAATAATTTTGAGTACAATTCCAATGTTGGTTATGCGTTGCGCTTCATCAATAACTAGAATTTCGTTGTCACCGATTATATTTTTTAGTTTGCTAACGTTTGGATTTTCGAATAAAACAAGCACATCCGATTCATCTCCGTTCAGGAAAAGTGTTTTTTTGTCTAAGTCGGCAATTAAGTTTTGAACAAAAGTTGTTTTTCCTACTTGTCTTGGTCCAAAAACAAGTAGTGCTTTTCCTTTGAATAAACGTGCTTTGGCATAGGCTGTTTGTTCTCGTCTTATCATAAAGAATTGATTTTGAGAGTCAAAAGTACTTGATTTAAATTTTAATTCCAAAATAATTATGTTTTTATTGGATTTAATTCCAAAATAATTATGTTTTTATTGGATTTAATTCCAAAATAATTATGTTTTTTTGTGCTAGCTATGTGTTTTGCAGTTTGGAAAAATGAATCACTTACTAAACAGTTCGCTCCTACGGAGCTAAGAAAAGGAAACAACATCTATAGCTACAAACATTTCACTCCTACGGAGTTGCCCAAAGTCCTATCAGGACTTGCTGTTTGTAGCGATAATCAGCATCGATAAAGTAAGCTCCATAGGAGCGACCTATTTCAAAATATGTTTTTGATGAGATTCTGTGTTGGAGTAAAGTCAGGAGATATTAGACGAGCATACTGCTTATAATGTTGTTCCCTGTTTTTAGAGAGGCTTCGGATAGAAGAGGCGTTCAACACAGGTTTCATTGTTTGTGCTGAGTACGCAACGGAACCTTTATTGTTGTTGTTTAATGTTTTATTTTTTAATTGAGACCTTCTTCTGAACGGGAGTTCTTGTTAGTTTTTTAACTTCAGTTCTTATATAATCCCTATCAGCATCTTCACCAAGTATTAAATCAAGATGATGATGATTTGAACCTAAACTTATAATTTTTGCACTTTCAACATTTGGTAAATCTAAAACTTTACTTAATTGTTTATTTAGTTTTTCTAATGTTGTTTTTCCACAACAAACATTTAGTTTAGTGTCTATATCTAATTCATGTTTGTAATAGCTTCCAATGGATTGTCTTTTGTTATTTATATTACTGGTATTTAAAATTAATCTCCTTAAACTTTTTATTTCATCCATTATAAATTCCTGTTGAGATACTTCTTTTTTGTCAATTTTTGCTACTTTAAATTCACCAAAATGCTTTAAAAATGTGCTGAAATGTGGGTCGTTAATAGATTTTTGATGAGTTTTGACTATTTTATCTATCAATTTTAATTTGAATTCTTCTATCTTATTAAATCGTAAATCTCTTGGGTATTCAATGTGTTCTATTGGAGATGTGTCAAAAGAATATGAAGTTTGATCGTCTTTAATTATTATTGTTGGTTTATCGAAAGCTAAACGTAAACCTAGTTCGAACATAACATTAGGGTTTTTTCCACTAACATCACAAATAACTATCGGATTATCATATAGATTTTGAATAATTCTTTTTTGAATTACACCAATATCATCTGCATTACTTACAATATTTGGCTCAAAACCAGCTTCTTCTATACAATCATTAATGATTTGCATAACATCATTCCAATGGCCTTCATTACAACCATCAATAGCAGATATTGGCATTACGATTCCACATATTGGAGTAATTTCTTCTTTCATTTTTTTAGTGTTTTTTATTTGACCATTTATAGTTATTGAATTTATTTTTTTTGTGAAAGTATAACACAACTTGAATATATGTATGACAAAATCATATAGTTTTGATTAGGTGCTATGAATAACATCATTTTCTTACCGCTAATATAATAAAAACCATTCCTACAAAAATCAAAAAACCACCCAAAATCAAATTTCGGGTGGTTTGTTTGAATATTAAATTCTAAAAATTAAACGGTGTGTTTCGGGTTAAAACCGTCTTCACTTAATTCTTTATGATCATAATCGGCAACCATTTCGGCTTCATAATCTACTTTTTCTCCTTTAGAGAATTTAGCAATTAATTTCTCCATGATTTCATAAATTACAGGAACG